>JAFSYZ010000080.1 GCA_017455785.1 Candidatus Methanomethylophilaceae archaeon | reverse complement strand
CGGAAGGAGGTTCTTCATCCGCGGGATACCCGCACTGATCGCACGCAGCCCCACCATGGATACTTTGGTGGCGCTGGGTTCAGGTACCGCATTCGTCTACAGCGTCTGCCTCACCTACCTCATTTACCAGGGGGAGATGCACCACCTGTACTTCGAATCCGCAGTGATGATCATCACATTGGTCTCCGTGGGGAAGTACCTTGAATCCAGTTCCAAGAAGCGGACGAACGATGCCGTCAACGGGCTGAAAGCGCTTGTGCCAGACGTCGCCAATGTCATAGTGGATGGCAAAGAGATTCAGAAGAGATCAGAGGACCTTAACATCGGCGATGTACTGATCATACGCCCAGGGGAGAGGATTCCGGCGGATGCACGCATCACCGAAGGATCCACGAACGTGGACGAGTCCATGCTCACAGGCGAGAGCATACCGGTGTCCAAGAACGTGGGTGACGACATCTACGGCGGGACCGTGAACTCCAACGGGAGCATCACCGCAGAGGTCACTGCCGTAGGAGAGGACTCGGTGCTCTCCAGAATCGTGAACATGATCGAGGAGACACAGAGCACCAAGGCCCCGGTCGCCAGGATGGCGGACAGGGTGGCTGCGGTCTTCGTGCCTGTCGTGATCTCTATAGCGATAGTCGCAGCACTGGCCTGGTTCATCGCAGGTGAGGAGATCTCTTTCGCCATGACGGTCGCCATATCCGTACTGGTGATCTCCTGTCCCTGTGCAATGGGATTGGCCACACCCTTGGCGATAACCGTGGGGACGGGGAAGGCCGCCGAATACGGGATACTGTACAAGGACGCGGCTGCATTGGAGAGAGCTGGAAGGGTGGATTCCATCATACTGGATAAGACCGGAACCGTGACCGAGGGAAGACCTTCGGTCAGCAGATTCTATCCAGATGACGATAACGTACTGACATTGGCCGCATCCGCGGAATACAGGTCCGAGCACCCTCTGGCAAGGGCCATATTGGAGGCTGCGGAATCTAGGAGACTTGCGTTGAAAGAGGCCACGAATTTCCATTCGGAGACGGGTTCCGGTATCAGATGCACGATCGAAGGAAAGGATGTGACGGTCAGCAACTCCAGGATGGCCGGTGCCATGAGCGATGAGATGTCATCACAATCTGAGGCCATGGCATCGGAAGGATGCACAGTTGTCTTCCTGACCGTTGACGGCAAGGTAGAGGGAGTCATCGGCATATCCGACAGGATAAGGGATGATTCCACTGCCGCAGTGAAGGCCATGAAGGCGGCGGGTGCGGAGGTCATGATGGTAACAGGTGACAATGAGACCACTGCAAAGGCCGTGGCCGATAAGGTCGGTATCGACAACGTGATCCACAGCGCACTGCCGGAGGACAAGGTCATGGCGGTGAAGAGACTGCAGGCGAAGGAGAGGGACGTGGCCATGGTGGGTGACGGTATCAACGATGCGCCTGCACTCATACAGTCCGACCTCGGCATAGCCGTCGGTTCAGGTACGGACATCGCCATGGATTCCGCCGATGTGGTGCTGATGAACGACAGCATACGTAACGTATCCACGTCCATAGAGATCGGACGTGCCACATTGAAGAACATCAAGGAGAACCTGTTCTGGGCATTCTGCTACAACGTTATTTGCATCCCGATAGCCGCAGGCCTCCCGCATCTGTTTGGTGCATCCCTGATGCATGAGATGCCCATGATCGCAGCGGCCGCTATGTCGATGTCCTCGTTGTGCGTTGTGTTCAACGCGCTCAGACTCAGAAGGTTCAAACCCTCAGTACAGTGACGTCCTTCTGAATACCCTTATATATTACACGTGGATGGAGCGTCTCGCATCCACATGAAATCACATTTCTCACAACTGGGCATATCAGAAGATGTCGTCAAAGCGATAGAGGACATCGGATGGGAGGAACCCACACCCATCCAGACAGAGGCCGTACCGTACGGCATAGAGGGCCGTGACCTCCTTGCGCAGGCACAGACGGGAACAGGGAAGACGGGCACATACGGTTCGATCATACTCTCATCCATAGAGGCGAAGAACGCATGGCCGCAGGCATTGGTTTTAGTTCCAACAAGGGAACTGGCGCTCCAGGTGTCCGAGGAGCTGAAGAGGCTGTCGGAATACTCCGGTCACAGGAACGTGCCCGTCTACGGAGGCGTCAGCATGCTCAAACAGACGCAGGCCATGGACAAGGGTGTCGACATCATCATTGCGACACCGGGAAGACTCTGCGACCATCTGAAGGATGACGAACGCCTGCTAGATGATGTGTCCATAGTGGTGCTGGACGAAGCGGACCGCATGCTGGACATGGGATCCAGGAAGGACATGGAGTTCATCCTCGAGAGAATCCCCACAGAGGGAAGGCAGACCATGCTGTTCTCGGCCACCATGTCCAATGATATCAAGAAACTAGCGATGAGACACCTCGACGATCCCAAGGAAATCTGCGTGTCCAAGGACGAACTCGTCCTGGATGCCATCGACCAGAGGTACATGATGGTGGAGAAAGACGAGAAGATGGACATGCTCCGCTACATCCTGGCCAAGGATCCGATGAAGACGCTTGTGTTCTGTTTCACCAAATACCGCGTGGACAAGGTCGTCAGGAAACTGAAGATGTCATTCAAGTTAGCGGGCATACACGGCGAGTACTCCCAGAACAGGAGGGAGGAGACCCTCAGGAAGTTCAAGAGCGGCGAGATAGAAGTGCTTATAGCATCCGACCTCGCGGCAAGGGGATTGGACATAGAGGGTGTAGACCGTATCATCAACTTCGACATGCCCCCTGAGGCAGAGACGTACGTCCACCGCATAGGTAGGACGGGACGTGCAGGGAACACCGGATTGGCTTTGTCATTCGTGATGAGGGAGGACAGGAAACTGCTGAAGGAGATAGAGAACCTAACACTGTCCGACCTGCAAGAGATCGAAAGGCCATCCAAGGATGATATGGATGCCGTGTTCAGAGGGATAAAGGAACTTTCACGCCCGGTGATGGCCAAGAAGAACTCCAGGAAGAACGATGTACCCGTGAAGGACAAGGTGTACATCGTAGCGGAGATCAACATCGGTAAGGCCGACGGCCAGGGCAAGGCCACCATATCACAATTGATCAAGGAGCATACCACCGTACCCAAGAAGTCCATAGGCAACATCTACGTCGGCGACAAGACGAGTACGTTGGAGGTAGAGAAGAAATACTTCTCAAAGACCGAGAGCGGACTCTCCAGATGCTCCGTCAACGGTAAATCGGTGAAGATGTGGAAGGTGTCCGAGGTCGAGGAACCGATCACGGACACGCTCGAGGAACCCGACGAGGAGACTGTCAGGAAGGCCATAGAATCCTCCGAGAAAGAGAGGAGGGACAACAGGAGCGAATCCGGCGGTAACTTCGACAGGACGAACAGACAATACCGCAACAAGTCCTCGTACAGAAGAAGTGACGGATACCGCAGGAACGATGAGGGACGTCATGACAATAAGTCATTCAAAGGTCGCGAAAGAGGACGTACCGATTCCAGCAACAGAGGGAAGGAACAGTACCGCAACAAAGACCGTAGGGACTCCTACAGATCTGACAGAAAGGATGAGGGCAGGGAACTGAGGGAGGGCCCCAGGAACAGGGATCGCCCGTACAGGTCACACAGCAATGACCGCGATGGCCCATCCTACAGGAAGGAAGGCCGCAGGAACGATTACGATCATAACGACAGAGGTTACAAAGGCCGTTCATACAACGACCGTGACGGACGCAGGGACGATAACAACGACCGTCCTCGCCGTCAGTTCCAGAAGAAGAGAAGACAGTACTGATCCCCCAAGATGATACCATGAATATGACCAAGGACCTGGAGATAATGTTGGGCGACCCAAAGGTCGCCATCAGGTCCATGATGCTGCCATTGATCATATCGTATCTCGTGGTACAGATCAACGTGTTCGCCGACACATCATGGTGCTCCGGTCTCGGTGATGCCGCTGCAACGACGGTGTCCACGGTATACCCGATCTATTGGGTCATATCGGGATTGGGAACGGGTATCGGTGTCGGTGCATCCACATCCATCTCCAGACACCTGGGGAAGAATGAAAAAGAGAATGCGGACAGTGTGGCAACACAGACGGTCGCACTCTCTGTCATCGCCGGCCTTGTCATCACACCAATAATACTGCTGACGATGGATCCGCTCATAAATTGGATGGGCGTATCGGAGATAAGGATGATGTGTTGGGACTACATGTTCCCGATAATCATCACCACGGTGGTCTCCGTACTGAACGGTGCCATAGCCGGTATCCTCAGGTCCGAGGGTGCGGCGAAGAGGTCCATGGTCGTACTGATGTCCGCAGCCGTGATCAACATGATCCTGGACCCGTTGATGATCTACGGCCTGGACATGGGACTGGCCGGTGCAGGATGGGCCACGGCGATCGCCACCATAATCTCGACGATGATCGCATTGTACTGGTATGCGACAAACAAGATGTACCTCACCATAACGTTCAAGGACTTCCACATAAAGAAGGACGAGATGAAGGATGTCCTCTTCGTCGGTGTCCCACGTATGACCGAGACCACACTCATCAGTGTATTGTCGCTGGTACAACGTGTGCTCATCGTCCCCATAGCAGGTATGATTGGTATCGCCCTCTACAACATACCGTGGAGATACGTGTCCTTAGCGATGGTCATCTCGCAGGCAGCGGGTTCGGCCATGATCCCTGTATGTTCCGCGGCATTGGGTCAGAACAACAACGTGAAGGCGGAAACGGGATTCAAGTTCGCGTTCATCGTCACAACGGTAGTGATGTTCATATTGGCTGCTGTCACGCTCATCTTCGCGGAATACATGATCCTACCGTTCTCCATGTCGGATTCCATGATACCATACAGGGAGGAGATGGCGTACGGACTGAGGATATACGCACTGACTTTCATCTTCATGGGTGCGATAGATATCGGCTCCGCTATGCTGCAGGCGCTGCGTATGGCCACCGCATCCATGCTCATGTCCTTCCTCAGGAACATCCTACTGGTTGTCCTGCTGTTCTTCGCCCATAATATGGATGACATCTATTGGCAGCTGTTCATCATCGAGGTCGTAGGCGGTATCACCATGATGTGGATGGCCATCCACGAGTTCAGGAAGTACAAGAGGAAGAGACTGCTGATAGCGGCCTGAACCATACGGTTTTATCGCTCCCACGCAGATACAGGGAACGGTGCGGATATGAAGCTGGTACTGATCAGGCACGGACAGAGCACATGGAACAAGGAGAACCTATTCACCGGTTGGACCGATGTCGACCTCTCCGAACAGGGAAAGGAAGAGGCCGCCGAGGCCGGTAGGATACTGAAGGACGAGGGTTACGATTTCGATGTCTGTTACACATCGTACCTGAAGAGGGCGATCCACACACTGAACCTGGTACTCGAGAACATGGACATGGAATGGCTGCCTGTGATCAAGTCCTGGAAGCTAAACGAGAGGCACTACGGTGCACTCCAGGGATTCAATAAGTCAGAGACTGCCGAGAAGTACGGCGAGGCACAGGTGAAGATCTGGAGGAGATCCTACGACGTTCAGCCGCCGGCATTGGATCCCGAGGATGAGAGGAACCCTGCATTCAATCCAATGTACAGGGACGTTGACAAGAAGAACCTCCCGCTGACGGAATGTCTCGCAGATACATTGGACCGTGCGCTCCCGTACTATCTCGATGAGATCGTGCCCGTGATGAAGAAAGGCAAAAGAGTATTGATCGTTGCCCACGGCAACTCGTTGCGTGTGCTGGTGAAATACATCGAGAAGATATCCGACAAGGACATTGTGGATGTCAACATACCTACAGGCGTCCCGCTCGTATACGAGTTCGATGATGATCTCAACCTGATCAGCAAGAAATACCTGGGGGACCAGGATGCCATCGCATCCAAAATCAACTCCGTTGCCAACCAGGGAAAGAAGAAATAATCAGAGATATCCGAGATGCTCCAGGAGGATCTTCACACCGATGAGTATCAGTATGATCCCTCCTGCGAGCTCGGCCTTCTTGTTGTAACGATCTCCGAATATACTTCCGGCCTTCACTCCGAAAACGGAAATAGCGAATGTTATCACGGCAATGACGATGGCCGCGGAGATTATGTCCACCGAATCCATTGCCAAAGATATGCCGATAGCGAGCGCATCTATACTGGTGGCTATCGCCAGGAGCAGCATCTCCGTCGGATAGATATCGGCATCCTGCTCCTTCTCCTCGTCGAAGGACTCACGTATCATGTTCAGTCCTATCAGCAGAAGAAGGAAGAATGCTATCCAATGATCGAAATCCTGGATGAGTGAATGGAAGGATGTCCCAAGATAGTAACCGATGATCGGCATGATTCCTTGGAAACCGCCGAACCACAGACCGATTATTAGCATCGATTTGATGGGAGGCTTGCGCATGGCGAGTCCCTTGCATATGGATACACAGAAAGCATCCATCGCCAATCCGACGGAGATGAGCACAAGGGATATCGGGTCCATGATACACCAACCGATCCTCAGTTATTGTTCATAAAGAAGGATCACATCCATTCGAAACTGTCTCCGGCACCGAGCTCGAAATGATACTTCACGATCCCCAGATCTATCCTCGAGACGGCACTGGAACCTCCTGTTATCCTGACCCTGTTGCCGTCACGTTCGATTTTGAATCCCTGTCTGTTCATACCGGTCGGTGCGAGCATCGCACACCTCACCCCTTCGATGAACCAATCCGGGGCATCCTTCATGTCCACGATCTGTTCCACTGCCTTGTCCTTATGCGGTACGCCCTGGGTCTCACCGTATCCTACCGCGATCCCTATGGCCATCCTCAACCCTGGTACCATATCCTTCTTGCAGGCCTTCTTCCCGCAGAGCATGGCCCAGCAGGTGTTCAGTCCCAGTTGCTGTGCCAGCAATACAAGTCTCTCACCGTAGTAGCCTGCCTTCTCATTCAACGAATCATCGTCGGGACCGATCATCGCAAAGTAGTTCACCGCATTTTTGAAACCGGTCATGCGGGTCATCATGCTCCTGAATGCTGTGTTCTCATCCAGCACCAGACGAATAGACATCCCGCTCTCGTCATTAATCTTGGAAATCTCATCGTTCAACCTTGAGACCAGTTCCTCCTGTATCGGCTGTTCCTTGTATTGTCTGACGGAATGACGTGATTCCATGGCCTGAATGATGTCCATACCACGTCATCGACCGATTCGGATATTATCGTTCCTACCCAGAGCGGTATCATACGTGGAACTTGTCCTTTTTTAATCGCTTACGTCGATGCATATACGATGTCAAAAATCGTCGCAATAGTTTCAAGCCCGCGCAAGAACGCCAACACCGACTTCCTGGTCAACACCGCAGCGAACGCTGCCAAGGAGAACGGCAACGATGTTGAGATCTTCTACCTCAACACCATGACTAACAAGAAAGGATGCCAGGGGTGCGATGCATGTAAAAAGAACGGCGGCTCGTGCATAACGAAGGACGACCTCACACCGGTACTCGATGCCATCAGGGATGCTGACGGAGTCATCCTGT
>JAFSYZ010000079.1 GCA_017455785.1 Candidatus Methanomethylophilaceae archaeon | reverse complement strand
TCGATCTCATCGTCAGGAACATGGACATCGTGTCACTTTACATGATAATATCTACATCCGGAAGGCTGGACGTCCAAGCGATATTGGATCACAGCGACAGGGTGGAGATGACCTTCGACCTCATCTGGTTCGATTACGATGACGACGGCATAGTCGACGACAGGATAGAGAGCGGTAAGGCCCTTCTATGCAAGGACGCCAAGGGTATGAACACGTTCAGCATGAGCTTCGAGAGCATCATGCTCACACTCCCGCTCAGCGATTGGGAGCTGACCATCGACATGAAGGATACCGAACTGTATCTGGCATCCAACGGCTCCTTGACAGAAAGTTTGGATGCATTGTTCAGGGGTGTGACCTTCACAACCGATTCGTACACGGAGATAGAGCTGTCTACATCGGGATTCAAGATCTCGCTTGTAAAGGATGGGTACATCATAAGGGTGTTCAGCGACGTTTTGTCGGAAGTGGCACCCAGGTACATCACGTTGACATTGACGATGGACCATTCCATGTATCTCGATAAGACCGAGGTCTCCGGAAAGATCATCGCTACCGGTTATTCGGTGACGATGACAATCGACATCGACAACACCGATCCCGTTGGTACGACGAATGTGGTGTTGGTGATGAACGACCTGTCGGTAGGGTTCAACGTAGATTTCGGTAAGGATATAGCATTCGGTGTCAACATAACGGCGCCGTGGACCTTGGATGTGCAGTACTACGACATAGCGTTCCAGATAGACGGAGCGATATCCAGTATAACAATAAGCCACGGTAAGCTGTACGTGCAGGATTACGATACAGCGAAGGAAGGATACCTGCAGCTGATCGTCGATCTGATCGAGAAGGATTTCTCGATAAGCATGAGGCCGTCCATCATTTGCAATTCCCTGACGATATACAGGAACGACCGTACCGAAGTCTTTGCAGCGTTCACAGATGCTGA
The DNA here is from genome assembly GCA_017455785.1 of Candidatus Methanomethylophilaceae archaeon. Classification (GTDB taxonomy): domain Archaea; phylum Thermoplasmatota; class Thermoplasmata; order Methanomassiliicoccales; family Methanomethylophilaceae; genus Methanarcanum. Next base: position 3,063 of record JAFSYZ010000079.1, on the reverse strand, counting down.
TATTTCGATCAAGGAGCTGGCCATCGACATGAGGAGGAACGACACGCTGCACATAGGCGTGACCAACTTCCGTTTGGATGCAATGTCGGAGAGCGGACCTGTGGAGAAGGCCATCGCCCATCTGGATATCAATAAGGACCTGTCCGGTGAGGAGGATGAAGGCTTCTTCAAGAAGGCCAGCCCGATGCTGCTGACGGCATTCTCCGTGATAGCTGCGGAACTGCTCATACTGTTGGTATACCTGAGGATCAAGAAGCCGGAGCTGTTCAAGATCGCCGAGATAGATTCGGAAGAGGCATCAGATCTTCACAAGGACGACGTTGACCACTGATATCGCAATGAGTATCAAAGCGACGATGAGCCACTTGGTGTCCTTCTCCTTGATCAGGCATGCCAATGCCACTAACAGTCCGAGGATGGGTGAGAATATCAAGAAGCATACGCCCGCCCACAGGACATCGTCTGTGATCTCAAGGAAGTGGACTATCAATCCTACGACTATGACCACCATGCTTACATAGACGGAGTATTGCAGTGTCTTCGACACTGCCTTTTTCATAATCATAGCATCCCTCCTATGCGGATGATCATCACTATGGCGATGATCAGCAGAAGTATGGAGAAGTATCTCTTGAGGGATGCGCCGTCTATGTACTTGGACACGCGGCTCCCAACCACGGCGCCGATGAAGCATCCTACCGCTACCATGGCGGCCACTTCCAGGTCCACATGTCCGTTTATAAAGTAGATGACGGCACCCGAGAATGCTGTTATCCCGATCATATAGCTGCTTGTTGCCGTTGCCGCTTTCATAGGCACGTTCATAAGCATGTTCATTATGGGAACTTTGACCAGACCGCCGCCCACACCTGTAAGGCTGGAGATCACGCCTGCAACGCTGCACAGACAGAATCCCAGGGGTCTGTGCTTCACATCATACCTCGAAACCTTCCCGGTCTTGGGGTCGGTGTACTCGAATTCACCCTCCTCGGACATCTCGGTCTCGCTGTTCCTGTTCAGTATCATCCTGATGGCGCTGAACACGATGACGGCGGTGAACACCGCCAGGATGGCCCACTCCTCCATTATGGTGGATATGAACGCTCCGATGATGGCACCGATAACGGTGGAGATCTCAAGGAAGAGGCCTATGCGTATGTTTGTTAATCCCTTATCCAAATAGAAGACGGTCCCGCCTACGGATGTCGCTATAATGCCTACGAGACTGGCTGCGGCGGCCTCGACTGCGTTGAGGCCGCAGCCCACGGTCAGGATGGGGACGATGATCATCCCTCCTCCGATACCGAACAACGATCCCAGTATACCTGCGGCCAATCCGGCCAGAAGAAGGATGAGCAGGAAGGTGGGATCCATGCTACGTGTACTGTTAACGATACTAATAACGGTTTGCGGGTGCGAATAGTGTGAGAATATGGTCAAAATGTGATAAAACCTAAGAATTTGTGCGAATCGGAGCGGGCGTATGGACTTGTGTTTTGATGGTCATTTTGTTACAATCATGATACCAAGCCCTCCCGTTCGGGCTCGGTTGATAATATTCACCAAAAAACGATGTTGGAATTACAATGGAAATACAGGTCAGCGACGATGTCACCGCCAAATATCGCAATCGATTAAATCACAGTACATATAATTTAATCTCCTTAACCAGAAGGAGGAATCATGGAAACCGAATATCAAGAAACAGAAGAGTTCCTGGCAAGCCTGGCCGAAAGGAACAGGTCACCGAACACCATCAAGTACTACAGGTATGTGATCAACAACTGCCTGGAGATACTGAAGGAGAACGGCCATCCGACAGCGGCCAAGGACATAGGGACTAAAGAGATATCATTCCTCATACAGGAATTGGATGTCAAGGAGAGCACCAAGAAAGCATACCTGATGATACTGGGTAAGATGATAGAGTTCCACACGGACAGGAATCCGGTCGAGGAGATGGGCCTGTTGTGGAACAGACCGGAGAGGGAGAGGAAGTTCATCACGATGGACGAGTTCAGGACACTCTTGGAGAACGCCGATCCCACGGAGAGGTTGGTACTGATCCTCGGCGGTTTCACCGGCATGAGGAGGAAGGAGATCGGGGAGCTCAGGTACGAGGATGTGAAGACCGATCACATCATAATCCACGGCAAGGGACACGGAACCAAGGGGAATGTGAGGAATCAGCCCATATCACCGTACGTGAAGTTCGAGATCGATCAATACTACAAGTGGAAGAATGAACAGCCGGAGAAGGATCTTACGAACGGCAGACTGCTGTGCTTCAAGATGGACGGCTGCCTGTACTCCTATGACGGTAGGTTGTCCAACATGACCAACCTGGTCACCAGGCTGGCGGCCAGATGCGAGGTGGACGCTTCATGCCACTCACTGAGAAGACTGTTCGCCACCACGCTGATCACCGAGGGCTGTCCGTTGGAGACGGTCAGGGAGCTGATGAGGCACACCAACATCAACACCACAATCGACTGCTACGTCGACCCCATGAAGCTGAGGAAGGAGGAGTGGGTGGAGAAGTGCTCGTCGGTACTCTCGACGACCATCGCGACGTCGAAGGGCAAGAAGCCGAAAAAGTGATTTAATCTCGGTAAAGTGTCAGGTCAGAAAATGTGCCAGATGTCAGAAAAACGGAAAAATGCGTTTAGCAAAACTAAACATAAGTCACATCCTTCCCATTTCTCTAGATTTTGAGTGTTTTCCACTGTTCTCCGGTCAAGGCGAGCCGATTTCCGATCGAGGATCTTCAGGTTTTCACCGTTTTAGACCGTAGACCGGCATATCGTTTTGCCTTCGGCAATCTATTGATTATGCCGTATATATTTATTATCCTATTAGGGACGGTACTGGTGTTTTCTCTCTTTTACACATACCCAGTATACCGGGTTTTGCTCGTTTTTACGCCTCCCATTTTTTAAGTTTAGTTTAATCACCAACCAACAAAGACTGAGTTTGCCTTCTTTTCCACTCTCACAATCGACATCGACGGGTGTTCCCGTTGCTCTCCGGTCGGATTCTTTCGATCAAACGGATGTCAAGATT
>JAFSYZ010000078.1 GCA_017455785.1 Candidatus Methanomethylophilaceae archaeon | reverse complement strand
TCAGTGTGATGAACTCCGTCCTCAGGGACCAGTTGGGCTCGTTGAAGAACAACGAGAACGCCACATACATCATCGGAACGAAGAACTACGGTTCCGATCTGGAGACATTCCTCGGCGATCTGAAAGGAACGGATGTCGAGATCACCGCGTTGAGATCGTACCTGACCAAGTACCCGAAATCGATCGTCTCACGTACCGATAAGGCGTCAGAGGCACTGAACCTGATCTGGTCGGATGCATACAATGTGATCCTGTCATTCACCGATACCCACATAGCCGATTCATTCGACGATCTTTCCAAGATGAACGCCGCACAGGCCGTCAAGGAAGCGCACAACAGATACATCTCACATGATGTGGTGTCCAAATTGCCGGTGTTCAACAAACCTGGTATTGTAACGAAGTATGCCGATGCCTATGTCAAAGCTTACAAAGTAGGCGGAATAGATATGCTGAAACAGAAAGTTTCAGAACTCATACCGAAAGATTCCAAGATGCGTTCGATGGCCTACGCCTTCGGTCAGTTGGATTCCTGTGAGATCGTGAAGATCACGGCCGAGGAGAAAGAGTTCGCTGCATTCCTGCAACCGTTCGTCAAGCAGCTCACTGAAGCCGAGGGCGAGGAATACAGGGACAGGATGAACACCCTGCTGACTGCAATGGGCTCTGGCGAAAAGGTCTAAAGGATCCTTACATCAGCCACGTAATGTGAAACCGAAGGGGCGAAGGACTTCACTTCCCTTATCCCCAGGATCTCGTATCCTCCGGGACAGTACCTGTCAAAGGATTCCTTCACCTTCTCCTTGTATTCGTTTATGTAAAAAGTGTCATGATAGTGGATGATCCCGCCCTTCTTGATCATCTCAAGTGCCTTGGGAATGAACTCAGATGTTATCTGCACATAACCCATCAGGATACGGTCGGCGAAATGCTCCCCGAAATCGAGATCGCGGTTGTCCGACAGCACAGGTGTGACCACATCTTCCACCTCATTCAATGAGATATTCTTCACCAGGAACTCGTAGGATTCGGGGTTCTTCTCACACGCTATGACCTTGGATGGGTTGGCGTACTTCGCGATGGGCAGAGTGAAATATCCTATCCCTGCGAACATGTCCACGACGGTCTCGCCGGTGCAGTCGAGCATCTTCATCCTCTCCCTCTCATCTACGTTACCGGAAGCGAACATCACCTTGGTGACATCAAGATCGTAAAGGATACCGTTCTCCAACCTCACCGATTCCGTCCTGTCCCCGAAGAGGATCTCCATGTCAGGATGTCTGAACTCACCTGTGACACCACCCCTGTCCACACATACGGTGGACATACCCAGCTCGTACGCATAGGTCTCGCCGATACGCTTCTTGTACGGTTCGGCGTTGGCATCCAATCTGATGATCACTATGTCCCCGACGTATTCCCACCTGTTTGGAAGTGCGTCCAACACATCTTCTGGAAGATCGCTTAGATCCTTCCTGATACGTTCCTGCGGAGGGGTGCGTTCCCTTGAATGTGCATCACCCTCGGTGATCTCGTAACCCATGTCGATGACGTCCTGGATCCTCTCATCTAATATGGGGACCAATCTGCAACCGTTGCCCTTGGATATCTTCGCGTTCCTGTTGACAACATCTAATTTCATCAATCTGGGTATTGTCTCCGAGGCCTCTTCCACAGGTATCTTGGCGAGCTTCATACTATCGACCTCAGTACCGTCGGGAGCATCCTTATCATTATGGCAGGATGCTTCATCATCCTCTTGACCGCGACCCCTGGATCGTCTATATCGGCGGATCTCATGATGTCCATGATCCTCTCATCCCTGAGATGCGAGACGAATCTGTTGAAGTCGTCATCATCCATCTTGACATACATCTTCCTGATCCTGTACGCCCTGTCGAGACTCTTACCAAGGTCCTTCCTCCATCTTTTCTCGTAGATGGAAAGGAATCTTGATGAAAGGTCATCGTTCTTCAATGCTTCATGAACCGTTTGAGCAGCATGTTCCGCAGCTATCAGCCCGGGATACAGACCTCCTCCCGATATGGGTTTGACCTGGCCTGCGGCATCACCCACTAAAAGAAGGTTGTCGGAATATGTCCTCCTCCTACCTCCCAACGGGATCTTACCGCTGTATTTCCTTACGACCTCACAGGAATCCATTCCGTTTTTTCTCAACAGCGTCTTGAGATAGTCGTTCGGCAGACCCTTATCCCATGATGTACACAAGCCCACTCTTGTGAACCCATTGAATGGTATGGACCAGGCGAAGAAACCGGGTGCTACATCGTTCCCGAAATAGAGATCTATCATATCCAGCACGTCAGATTCCTTCCTGATGTCGTATTGGATGCCTCTGACGTATTCCCTCGGAGGATTGTCACAGAACGACATCGCGACCTTGGATGAATGGCCGTCGGCACCTATGATCGCCCTGGAATCGTATGATCCGCTGTTAGTCATGATACTGACATGACCGTCCGTGATCGAATGTCCCTCATACCTGACAGAGGTCATCAGTTCGGCACCCGCATCCTTCGCTTTCTCGGCCATGAGCGTATCCAATTCCGTCCTGTCTATGAGCACGGCCTTGGTCTCATTGGTTGATAACTCGATCACGTTCCCATCCGGGAAGTGGAATCTGGCACCCGTAAATTTATTCAGAATCTCGGGCCTGACCCCTGTGGATTCCAGGACCCTTTCCGTTATAAGACCGGTACATTGGGCCGGCCTCCCAAAAGTAGAATGTTCCTCCAAGAGGAGGACGTCGTGGTCCTTGGCAAGCAATGCCGCTGTCTTTGTTCCAGCGGGACCGCCGCCTACCACGACGACCTCTCTCATGGGATCACTGTTTCTTGGATTTCTCGTAGTCCGCGATGAACTTCGCGATTCCCTCATCCGTCTTGGGGTGGGAAACCATCTTCTTCAGAACATCGTACGGGATCGTCGCGATATCGCATCCTGCAAGTGCCACATCCAACACGTGGACGGGGTGCCTGATGGAGGCTGCGATGATCTCTGTGTCCATGTCGTAGTTGTAGAAGATCTGTGAGATGTTGGCGATGAGATCCGTTCCGTACTCTCCGATATCGTCGAGACGTCCTACGAAGGGTGAGACATACGCCGCACCTGCCTTCGCTGCAAGGAGTGCCTGCTGTGCGGAGAATATGAGTGTGACGTTCACATCGATGCCTTTCTCCTTCAGTGCCTTGGTGGCCTTCAGGGTCTCGATGCACATAGGGAGCTTGATGACCACGTTGGGATGGATCTTCGCAAGCTCCTCTCCCTCCTTGATCATGTCCTCCGCCTTCAGCGACATGGCTTCGGCGGAAATCGGACCGTCGACGATCTCGGCGATCTCCCTGATACGTGTCTTGACGTCGACACCTTCCTTGGCGATGAGACTGGGGTTGGTGGTGACACCGTCTACGATGCCCCAGCTGTTGATCTCCTTGATCTGGTCCAGATTTGCTGTGTCTATGAAAATCTTCATTCCTGAATTCCTCCTTGTTTCCTTGAAATCGAAAGTTTGGCGGCCTCGACTATCTTGTCTGTCGTGAGACCGTATTTGACCATCAATGCCGATGCCTTGCCTGATTCGCCGAAGGTGTCCTTCGTTCCGACCCTTGTGAGCGGCACCGGATATTCGTCGCAGAGTGCCTCGGCTACAGCGGAACCCAATCCGCCGATGATGCTGTGTTCCTCCGCCGTGACCGCACAACCGGTCTTCTTCACCGATTTGATGACGGTCTTCGAGTCCAGCGGTTTGATGGTGGACATGTCGATGACCTCGGCCTTGATCTTCTCCTTGGCGAGGATCTCCGCTGCCTCGAGGCACATGGACACCATCTGTCCGGTACCTATGAGCGTGACATCCTTGCCTCTCTTGAGGACGTTCGCTTTACCGATGACGAACTTGGTATCCTCGGGATATATCTCCGGGAAGTCCGCACGGCCCAGCCTCATGTAGCAGGGGCCTTTGAAATCCGCCATTGCGATCGTTGCTGCGTACGCCTGATGTGCATCCGCCGGTGATATGACCGTCAAGTTGGGGATCGAACGCATTATCGAGATGTCCTCCAGTGCCTGGTGGGACGCTCCGTCCTCCCCTACGCTGATACCGCAGTGTGTGGATACCACTTTCACATTGTTCTTCGGGTATGCCACCGCGAGCCTGATCTGTTCCCAACAGCGTCCTGTGGCGAACACTGCGAATGTGGAAGCGAACACGGTCTTGCCAGAAGCGGCCAGACCTGCGGCTATGCCGATCATGTTCTGTTCCGCTATTCCTACTTCCACGAATCTGTCGGGTGCAGCCTTCTGGAAGTCTGATGTCTTCGTGGAACCTGCGAGGTCCGCGTCTATCACAACGACATCGTCCCTGTTCTTCGCCAGGTACGCCAATGCCTTTCCGTAGTAGTTACGCTGTGCCAATCCCATCAGATCACCTTGCTAAGTTCTTCGACAGCGATCTCGAATTCCTTCTTGTTGCATGCCTTGCCGTGGAATGCGACGTTGTTCTCCATGAATGAGACACCTTTACCCTTCACGGTGTTGAATATGATCACGGTCGGTGCATCGTCGAGTCCCTTGGCCTCCTCGAAGGCCCCCAGGATCTTGTTCATGTCATGTCCGTCCGTCTCAATGACGTTCCATCCGAAGGACATCCACTTGTCCACTAAGGGTTCGATCGCCATGACCTCTTCGGTCTTACCGCAGATTTGCAGGTTGTTGCGGTCCACGATGGCCGTGAGATTGTTCAATTTGTAGTTGGAAGCGAACATCGCCGCCTCCCAGTTCTGTCCGCTCTGCAGTTCACCGTCACCGAGCATGCAGTATGTACGGTAGTCCTTACCGTCCATCTTACCTGCGAGTGCGATACCGCAGCTCATGCTCAGTCCCTGACCCAATGAGCCTGTGGACATCTCCACTCCGGGGACCTTTCCGCGTACGGGGTGTCCCTGAAGCTTGGACCCGATCTGC
>JAFSYZ010000077.1 GCA_017455785.1 Candidatus Methanomethylophilaceae archaeon | reverse complement strand
GGTTGGATTATAATACCTAATAATTTAAAATATTCCCAATCTACGTCAGATGACGTACTCCGCGGAAGGGAGAAGGGATGGTGCGAATGCCGGGATTCGAACCCGAGTCAGAGGCTTGGGAAGCATCCGTCCTAACCACTGGACTACATTCGCCTGTGTCACTGTATCGATTCAAACTATTAATGTTTCTTGACGGATCATGATTGTTTGACTGCAGAATACAATAATATATCCTGTAATGAATGACAGACCAGTCGTACCGGTCGGTGGGTCCATGAAATACGGTATAATCATGCTTTGCGGAGGCGAATCCATGATGCTCACGCCCTCTCCGAAACCGAAATTGGATCTGTTGGCGGTGACACCCCTGTTGGGTGACACCGTCCTCCGTTCGTCCAAGGACATGGTGGAGTTCATGTATCACGACGTGAAGCTCACGTTGTATCCGAACGGAAGTGTGATGTTCTACCATTTCATAGATCTGGAGATCGCAAGGACATACGCCGACGAGATACTGGAACTGGTACGTCAGGGGTGATAATATGAAGTCTGAGGAACAGATTGCAAAGGATTTCGGATGCGGATTCGACTGTGCCATGCAGGTCGCTTCGGAGCTTGCACCCGAGGTCGGACTGACTAAGGAACAGGGACTCAAGATGGCGGCATGCCTCGGTGTCGGCGCTATGCAGGGACAGCTCTGCGGAGCGGTCATCGGTGCACTCATGGCCATCGGTTACAAGTACGGGAACACGGTCTCCGGCGACATGGCCACTAAGGGAGCATGCCTTGCCAAGAGAGCGGACTTCTACGAGAAGTTCCAGAAGGAGTTCGGCGGACTCACATGTCCCGACCTTCTGAAGCTTGACCTCAGGAAGCCCGAGGACATGGAGAAGGCCAAGGAGAAGAAGCTCTTCGAGACGTTCTGCCCCAAGGTCTGCAAGTTCGCCATCATCACGGCGACAGACATCCTCAACGAGTGAAACCTTTCACGACGGCGTTCGGGCCGTTCCAATACCTTTTTTTACTGTTTGCATAATGTGGTCTCACACGGGCTCGTGGTCTAGTGGTTATGACGTCGCCCTTACAAGGCGGAGGTCGCCGGTTCGATCCCGGCCGGGCCCACCACTACATGTTCTTTGACGGTATCCATCGGCCTCGTCGTGTATGCACATGGACCATCTGAGCATGTTCAGATTGTTGTCGCGGGGGTTCGCACCCGTTTCGACGGAGATACGATCGGCACCGAACTCCAGTCCGAGCTTCGTGATCGGATGGGCGGCCACGGTCCATCTGCGGCGCCGACGACGACCAAAGCGGCGACGATTGCTATATTCTTCGTAGAGTTCATAGTACGCCTCTTTGAGCGTATGTACGATTCTATTGGGAAATATATTAATTTATTCTCAAATAATGAATATTAAAGTTATCAAATACACAATTGACGGAACAAAATATAAAAAAAGCCCCGAAGGGCGATTCAAAGTTTCAGTTTCTTCATCCTGTCCAAGGCCTCTTTGATCCTGGGGACAGGCTGGGTGACGGTCATCCTGACGTATCCTTCAGCGGATTCGCCGAATCCCGATCCGGGTGTGACCACTATACCGAGGTCCAACATCTTCTCCGTGAACTCCAGCGATGTCTTGCATTTGGAGTCGAACCATACGTAGAAGGTCCCCTTGGGCATCTTGACATCGAATCCCAATGCGTTGAGACCGTCCACGAGGACCTTCCTCCTCTCGGCGTACTCCTTCATGTTCTTCTGGACATCCACAGGGGCGGAACCGTCATCGCCGTACATCTCCAGTGCCTTTATGGCAGCCTTCTGGATGAATATGGGTGCACCGGAATCGATCTGTCCCTTGCACTTCTTCAGACCTGCGATCAGATCGGGGTTACCTACCGCATATCCCAATCTGAATCCGGTCATGTTGAATGTCTTCGAGAATGATCCGAACTCTATGGCATCCGGTCCGACCTCCAGGATCGAGGGTGCCTTGTATCCGTCATAGCACATCTCGCAGTATGCGTT
>JAFSYZ010000076.1 GCA_017455785.1 Candidatus Methanomethylophilaceae archaeon | reverse complement strand
GCATTTCCTTGATATCCCGATAGCAGTGGCAACGCTGCGTATGTCGTCATCCATTATGACGACGTCCGACGCTTCTATGGCGGCATCGGAACCTATCGAACCCATGGTTATCCCTATGTCGGCTCTGACAAGCGATGGAGCATCGTTGATACCGTCACCGACGAAGGCCGTGGATTTGGAATCCTCCATTATCTTCTCCAGGATGGTAAGTTTATCCTGCGGTAACAGTTGACTGTGGTACTCATCGATACCGATGTTCTCGGCCACGTTCTTCGCGACAGCCTCTGTATCACCTGTGAGCATGACGGTCCTCTTAATTCCCGCTTTCTTCAGGTCCTTTAGACCTTCGGACGAACCTTCCTTCACGACATCGGAGATCACGATATATCCGGCGTATTCGCCGTCGATAGCGACATGTGAGATGGTACCGTAGGCATCCGTCTGTTGGTGTGACACGCCTATGTGCTCCATCAGTCTTGAGTTACCTACTGCAACTTTCATACCGTCAATGACGGCAATGACACCCTTACCTGCGATATCTTCGATATCTGTGACCCTGTTCCTGTCGATGTCCGCGTTGTGGGCACGTATTAGGCTTCCGGCTATGGGGTGCGGGGATGATGATTCCGCCAAGGCTGCAAGTTCAATTATCCTCTCGGGCGCATACTTGTCCGAGATAACATCGGTGACCTCGAACACTCCGTGTGTGAGCGTACCTGTCTTGTCGAAGACGACTGTTTCGACTTCTGATAAAGCTTCGAGGTAGTTGGAACCCTTGATCAGGACTCCTTTTCTGCTCGCACCGCCGAGACCTGCGAAGAATCCTAAGGGGATGCTGATCACAAGTGCACAAGGACAGCTGATGACAAGGAATGTCAATGCACGGTAGATCCATTCCTGGTAGCTGCTGCCGCTCCCGGTGGTCAGTATGATGATCGTCGGAACGACCGCAAGCACCAATGCGCATATGCAGACGAATGGTGTATAGACCTTTGCGAACTTGGTGATGAAAGCCTCGGAATTGGACTTCCTGCTGCTGGCGTTCTCCACAAGATCCAGAATCTTCGAAACGGTGGATTCACCGAATTCCATCGTGGTACGGATCTTCAGGACACCTGTCATGTTGATGCATCCGCTCAGCACTTCATCACCTACGGTCACGTCACGCGGGATGCTCTCTCCGGTGAGTGTAGCCGTGTTCAAAGATGAAGTTCCACTGGTCACGACACCGTCGATGGGGATCCTGTCACCGGGACGTACGACTATCTCCGTTCCTACGGCGACATCATCGGGATCCACCTCGACCAATTCACCGTTCTCCTCGATGTAAGCACAATCGGGACGGATCTCCATCAGTTTGGATATACTCGTCCTGCTCTTCTCAACGGCGATTGACTGGAACAGTTCACCTATCTGGTAGAATATCATGACGGCCACGGCTTCCTCGTAATCACCGGTGTATGTGAATCCGAGTATCATCGCACCTATCGTAGCGATGGCCATCAGGAAGTTCTCATCGAACGGCTGCAGGTTCTTGATACCCTTGGCGGCCTTGATGAGGATATCGTATCCTATGATCAGATACGGTATCAAGTATAGAACGAAGAGCAGATTCCTGTCTACCTCCACGAACTTCAGATGATCGTTGATTATCAACAGGGCGGTCATGACGGATGCGACGATTATCCTGATCAGGACCTTCTTCTGCTTCTTCTTTAACATCTAAATCACTTCAAAATATGATCTCACAATCGCTTTCTACCTTCTTACAGGCTTTGAGGACCTCAGGCATCTTCGCTTTGGGGTCGACTCCATCCTCGAACTCGATGCTCATCTTCTGGAGGACGAAATTGATCGATGCATCCTTCACACCGGGGACCTTCTTCGCGGCATCTTCCATTTTCGTTGCGCAGCTGGCACAATCGACTTCGACCTTGTAGGACTTCTTCATTTGTTCACCTTCGATTAAACGATTAAGTAATTGTTTAATAGTTGTATTGCAATCATACTATATAATAACTCGTCTTATGGTGAGAACAGATGGAAAGGGACACGATTCCACACGAGCACGGGGACATCAGCGACCTGGAAGAGTTCAGATCGCTGTTGAGCGAGACCGTTGGATTCAACAATGTAGCCAATGTGCTATCCCAGATGGCGGACGGTACGAGGATGCGCATATTCTGGTTGCTGTGTCATTATGAAGGATGTGTCACCAACATCTCAGCTATCATGAACATGTCCAGTCCTGCCGTCTCACATCACCTCCGTTCATTGAAGACAAGCGGACTGATAACCAGCAGACGTGTCGGAAAGGAGGTCTACTATAAGGCAGTGGAATCGAATGAGGCCAAGTACCTCCACCGTATGATTGAGGAACTGATGGAGATCACCTGTCCTAAACACTGATCATTTTCT
>JAFSYZ010000075.1 GCA_017455785.1 Candidatus Methanomethylophilaceae archaeon | reverse complement strand
CAGCGGTGTATCCGGTTCCCCAGGAGTATCGGGGTTGCCGGGGTCGTCAGGATCCAATGGATCGTCGCCTGGTCCTGGAGTGTCAGGGTTACCGGGTTCATCGGGGTCCGTAGGCTCATCGGGGTCTGAAGGTCCAGGAATGACCTGGGATTCGGACCATTTGGCATAGAGTGTCATATGCTCAGTGACAAGATCGTTCTCGAAGTCCCATTCGGTACCTTCCTCGAAGTCCTCTGTTGTGAACCATCCGATAAGGTCGAAGCCTTCCTTCGTACAGACAGGCTCTTGGATGGTGGTGTTCTTGGTGACGGTCAGCATCTCGATGTACGAACCGCCGTTTGTTTCGAATGTGACCTCGGGGTCGCCCATGATGACCACTGCCAGCCTCTTCACGGTAGAACCGATGCTGTTGGTAAGGGTCATCGTTACGATGTATGTTCCCTTTGCGGGGAATGTGATGTTACGGGGTTCCCACTCATCGCTTGTGACAGGGTTGCCGTCGTTGTCGTTGAAGCCGAAGTCCCAATGTACGGACTGGATGTTGCTTCCGTCCTCGATCGAGAAATTGGCCGTATAGCTGTAGATCTCCCTGCTCCCCTGGTCCTCGACTGCGGACAACGGAGAGGCCATCATGACGATGACCGCTGCTGCCAGCAGTAAAGAAAGAAGGGGAAGGGGTTTAGTGATGTTAGACATCGGGATCACCTTAGCTCACTACGATGTTGCCTGAAGGCACGTTGCTGAATCCGAGCGGTTCCACTGCATGAAGCGTGATGGTCTTGGTCGCAGACTGTCCGCTGATGGAGTGGTGAGCTGTGATCACGACTGTGAAGTCACCCGATGCTGAAGGCAGACCGTTTATCGCTCCGTTGGAATCGACGTACATTCCGGATACTTTGTTGGAAGTACCTGTTGCATTGGAGTTGTTGATCGTAGCTGTGTACGAGATGTTTCCAACGTTGGCGGATACCTGTGCGAAATCGCCTGAGGATGCGTTCTCCATCACTGTTCCGAGGTCGGTTCCCTTGATGGCGTACGCTACGGTGTCACCCGAGAGTGTCACTGTCTTGTACATCGTGAAGGTGATGGTATAAGACTTGGACTGATAGGAAGCGGCGTGTGTCGCTGTCACTGTCGAGGTGATGGTCTTGCTGTCGCCATCTCCTGTATGTGTCTCTGATACTGTTCCGCTGATCGCACCTGTGGATGCATTGATACTGATTCCTGCAGGGGCGTTGGTCATGGAGTATGTCACGCCAGTGAAATTGGATGACGAAGTAGCCGAGACGGTGTCACCTGTGTAGATGATATCGGATGTCTTGGATCCTGAGACTGTAAGTGTATCGTAGACCGTGAAGTTGATGGTCTGCGTCGCCGTCTGCGTAGGATGTGTTGTGGTCGCTGTGACGTTCAACACAAAGGACTGGCTTCCGCCGCTTGTTGAAACAGACGGAGCTGTTCCGCTGATCGTGTACCCTGAGGTTGCATTTCCGGATACTGACAGCCAATCTGCTGCGGTTCCGGATACGGCCACGGTCAGGCCCATGGTCACGTTGAATGTCGGAGAGTAGCTGTATGAATCGCCTTCGACCAGGACACGGTCGTATGTCTGACCGTTGTTGGTGTCCGCGTCCACTCCGTTTATGAGTGCGAGCGGGCAGATGATCATGAGGGCGGCCATAGCTACCGCTAATACTGTTGATTTCATGTTCATTCTTCCATTATGGATGCCGGGGAGACACCCCCGGCGGTGCGGTCACAATCTTACCTTTTGGGCCTCCAGAAGATATCCGGATGGTCCCTGACGATCTCCTTGGTGTACTGCACGTTCTCCTGCGTTGAGTTCGGATCAGAGAGAATCTTCAGTGCGAGCTTGGAGTTCCTGTTCCTGTCGCGGGACCTGATGAACTTGCTGAACAGACTCCTTTTCTCCTGAGGCATCGCATCGAACTGATCCTTGGATTGCCAGTTCTGATCCCATGACTGCCTGTCATAGTCCCTTGGCATCTGGACATACCCGCGGTTGCCGTAACCGTTGCTGTAGCTGCGGTAACCGGTGTTGTAGCCGTTTCCGTATCCGTTCTGACGTTTCGGTCTGTCCGCTTCATACTGCCTGACCTGTTCGTCGGTCATGAACATGTCCGGGTTTGAGTCCTTGTAAAGTATCATCCTGTCGACGGTGTCGATGTTGCTCTGTGGGTTGTCCCTGACCTTCTGGAAGAACTTGGTCCTCCTGTATGGGGTCTGGAGCCCTTTCATCGTCTCATCGATCTCGATGTCGCTGAGCGGTTTGGATGGGTCCCTTGGGTTCTCCCTCCTTCTAGGTCTGCCCACTCCTCCGCCGCTTAACTGGGCGTTGGTCATGTGGTAGTCAGACGGTCTGTACGGGTCGCGGTACTGTCTAGGGTACCCTCCGTCGTTCCATCCTCCTACCATGTTGCCTTCGGGATCGTAGGTCTCCCCGTTGTCTGCTGTCCTGTAGCCGCCGCGATAGCCGCGCCTCTTCATCTTCGGCTTGAAGATGTAGGGGTCCGCCTCGATCTCCTCGTTGGTGAGGAACATCTCGGGGTGGTCCATCCTGAACTGATCGACCATCTCCATGTTCTCGGGAGGGGTATCGGGATTCGTGGCCATCGTGTGGTAGTACCTTGTGTTCCTCCTGCGGTCCTTGCCCTCGAATATGGGGCGGACCTCGGTGGGACTGAGTTTCCTGTTACTTGCCATTAGTATACCTCTTATACCGGTCGGATCCCGACCGGCAGGGATGATCACAACAGGGAGGGGATGTGCCCCTCCGAGGGCGAATCAGCTCGCCACCCTCCTTGTCCAGACCTTGAGGGCCGAGACCTTGGACGTTCCTCCGAGCCTCCTCGATACGACGATCCTGTTGGTACCGTCGAACGCGCTGTGGTTCTCCATGATCCGCAGCGCCATCTGTATCGAGTCGGCCTCGAGACGCCTCCTGCTCACGCCCTTGGGGGAGTCGCTGTAGACGTCTATCACGAACGGCTTCATCAGACTCACTGCGCCTTCTTCTTGAACTTGGCCATGAGCTTCTTGGCGTTGTCCACGTCGTCGAAGATGGTCTCGTTCTTGATGTCGACGTCCTTCACGACCTCGGCGAGCTTCAGGATGAAGCTGCCATAGGCTGTGAGGAACTCCGCGTTCACGGGCATCTCGACGAACTGTCCGTTGAAGGATGCTGTGACCTTGGGCACCGCTTCTTTCTGGACTCCGGCGACGGCGTCGAACTGGGAGACCAGCTTGAGGCCGAGGTAGACATGATCCTTGGAGAAGGTCATGACCGGGGTCTTTGTCGTTCCTTTGCCGTTCGTGAAGTTGACACTTCCGAACTCCTTCTGTACTTCTGAGGCCATTGTGGCCTGCTTCTCTGCTATGTTTTCAGCCATGCTTTGTTGTCCTCCTTTGAGGTTGATTAAAGGGTTTGAAAGAGGTTTGCTTATGTACTATTTACAGAAGCAGATTAGCTTCCATCCTCAGTAGGCAGGTAGAAATATGGTGAAATCCTATGAAGTACTGGTACAGTGTGTTACGTGAGAATTTTGGAAGATCATCTACATAACCAAATGGATTTGAATATCACCAAATACCGGGTATTTGATGTCATTATCTGACCATCTGGACATATGGGTGGTGCTTTCCGTCGGGAGCACTAATTTTCACCTATCCAGTATCTTCGTGTAGTGCTTTCCGCCAAATTCACCATTTTCCCCTCACGTTTTTGAAAACATCCTCGTCTTGATTTCCTGCAGTAGTACGTCTCCGTAGTGCGTGTGGTCTTGTGTCCCATGAGGTGGGACACATCGGCCATCGCGGCATCGTGATCGATGTAGTGCTGACCGAACGCCCTGCGGCAGTCACGAAGACTGAACTTCACCCAATGGCCGAGATCGTTACATTCATTAGAAAGGAAAAGGACTGATGAAGAATTGATCATCAGTACAAGGCAGTTCGCTCGATTCAATGATGCGATTGTTGTCGGACTAAAAGACTCCAATCGCGGGTGCAGGGCGTTAGAGTTGAGATTCAATAGATGACCTAGTAATCTATGGCAATGAAGATCTTTCAAGAATCAATCATGCCACTTCTTGCTTTTCAGCATTATTAGGTACTGAATTGTTGGCCTGCATGAGGAGCTTGATTGATTGTGCCAATGCCCATACCATGACTGTGACCACAGCATATGGTTCGTACACTTCGAACTTCTGTGTGAGTGTGACTATCACACAGGCGATCACAAGGACCGAGGTTATGGCGACCATCTTTTTGTTGCCTTCCTTCCAATCACCGGCCAGTGACAGTAACATGGTGATGGCAGCGAAGACTCCGTGCGTAGAGGCATCGATGAAATGAGCGTTGTTGTAGTGGAGACTCACTATACCGACACCGATCAGCATCACACCTGCGATGGCCATACATGCTCCACAGACGCGCCATACGCCTTTCTTTTCGATAAGTCCGAGAGCGAAGATCACTGCTAGCAATCCTGCTATCGCGCATCCGCCGTTGAAGCATAACTCTGCAGCATCGTTGCCGCATACACCTAGGTCGGAGAGGGTATTCTCACCAAGCACCCAATTGCCATCAATGACAACTGCCGCTATCCATAGGGCCATGAATGAAATCACGCACAGAATGCCTGCTATGGGCGATACCCTCGTTAGCTCCATGACCGTTAATTACGGTGCAAGATTATATCATCTTCTATCATCAAATGGCAGAAATCATCAATATTTAACATACAATATTCTAAGTGTATGTCATCATTCCAGAACTGTATACAATTAATTTTTTCAATGTGCCAGATATGTTAATTTGATAATATAGTACATTTTATCAGTTTGAAATCATTTAACGATAGTTATAGTTGGATTATATATCCAACTAATGCATTGTACAATCATGGGCGTCGTCGACGATGTTATGGAATACCTCAGGAGCATCCCCGGTGTTAAGAGTGTATTTCCCATGGACGATGACCTTGTCAAAGAGATCGATAGCATCGAAAGATGCATCCGTACAGGTACCGGTCACGATTACAAGAACATCGGTTTCGATGATGTGAAAGGGAAGAGATTCAAGATCTGTGTGCTTCATACGCATGATTACTTCTTTTACAAAAGGGCCCTTGTCAAGCTCAGAACCACAGATGGAACCATTTTAGGGACCTCTGTAAACCCGCATGAGATGCCCGCGTTCAAGAGGATGGACAATGTCATCTGGTTGTCGGATGACTTCGTGGTGTTCACTGACAGGGTCGGACATGGTACCGAAGAGTTCGTCACCACTTCCTTCGATATCCCGGAGATATCGAAGGAGGTTCCCGGATGCAAAGGTGTGATCGGAGCATCGCCCACAATGTCATCGGATATGCTGTTGAAATCGAAGGTTGGCATCCCCTCTACCAATGAGATCTATTCAACGGTAGTGGGATTCGATATCTCTAATGGGAGGCCTTCTCCTTCACTTTGCGGATCGCTTCCTCTATTGCCCCAAGGTTACACGCCCTACAGTCGAGCCTGAGCTTCAATTGGTCCGCCATCTCCTGGGATTTGTCTTTGTAGTATTCGGTGTTCCCTACCCCGGAATCTATGAACAGACATCTTTGATAGGAATCGAACAGCATATCGAGGAAGAACTGCGGATCCACACCTTCAACGCTATCCAGGTGCATCTCCTTGATCAATCCGTTCGTTCCGGCCTCCGCCCATCCAGGGGACATGAACCATGTCCCTGCACAGATCTCCTTCTCCTTGTTGTATTCAGGCGTGGTCAACAGAGCATCGATACAATCGGCTCCGGGAAGCATCACCGTTGGTACCTTCAGCACCTCGGTGATCCCGTCCAAGGATTGGCATCTTGCATATCCAAGCAATACAGCATCGACTTTTCCTTCCAAAGCATCAACTGTTTCGGTGACCTTCTGTCTGAGGACATCGCTGTACTCGTGCAGTGCGAATTCGAGATATTCCCTGTGCACGAAGTCGGGATCGTCCTTCGTCAGGAACTCGATCTCGGGCTTGAGGATATCACATGCAACTATGCCTAATCTCGTCATAATGATACAATATGCGGGTATGGGTATTATAATAATTTCGAATATCTGGCACATGTGTCACAATAGTTTTATTCGTGGATGTAGATTATTTTTTCTAGTGATTCGAATGATGGTCGAGAGGAGGATAGAAGGTCTCGATTGCCCCGATTGTGCAGCGAAGCTTGAGCACGCGCTAGGCACAGTGAAGGGCGTCAGGGCCTTGACCATAGATTTTGAATCATCTAAACTGGTAGCCGAGGTAGATGATGTGTCCGTGATGGAGGAAATGGAAGAGATAGCGGACTGCATAGAGCCCGGCGTGCGTTTTTTCGTGGTTGGATAGTATGGAATATGAAGAATACGTAGTTGATCTTAATGCCGATTGTAAATGTGGATGCATGGAAGGGGATCGTTTCCATAAGATCTTCCATTTTCCGAATGATTACGGTGCATCAGTAGTGAATAATCCGAAACTCAAAGGGTACAATGATGAAGGGTATCGTGTATTGACGATACAGTTCGATTCGCCGGAGGATTACAGTGTGGTCGACATGCCGATATTTGAGAAGAGCACGGTCGACTGTAAGACATGGGAAGATACCGTCAAGGTCATGACCCAGATAAAGGATTTCAAAGATTGATCTTTTAAAAGATGGAGAAGGGGGATCCCCTTCATCCTAGATTGTGGTGTGCGATACTCTTCTCCAGGTCGTAGTAGTCCGCAAGAATCTCATAATCGATGTTCCATTTCTTGCAGATCCCTGGCATCACTTTGAGGGTGAGGTCCCTGATCTTGTCATCCCATATTCCATGGACGATGACATGGAGAACGAACACAGCTTCTGTGATTTCATCGACGTTGAGGGCATCTTTGATCTTTATCGGCTTGTTGACATCGACGATACTGCTCATGATGTTTCCTTTTCCTTCTACGATGAGGAAAGATTTCACATGTCCGACAAGGTCCGCTCCGTTGTTCATGCACTCTATAGTAGACGATCTCATCAATTCCTCTATGAATCCTTTCAAATCGTCCTTCGAAATGGGCTTTTTGGGTTTGAGATCCATCTCCAAAGCATATTTGCCCAATTCATCCACGGCTCTGTGGATCTCGAGGTGTAACGCACTTCCTTCCTCTACGGGGTTGAAATCGTGTCCCTTGATCTCCTTCTCATCGCTGTCGTGGTCGATCTCTACATGATCGTAGTCGTACCTGTACTCCTCACTGTTGGGATCGGGTGTTGCCATTTCAATCGTACTCCTTCTGAAGGCGTTCACGTTCGATGTCGACAGATTCGTCATATCTTGCCGATGTGCCGTTCTGGATCAGATCACATGCATGACTTATTCCCTCACCTGTCTCTGCCGACATGTGGGATATCTCTGCATGTGGGTTGATGGATTTAATGAAGTCCTCGGCGATCTTGATCTCCTCCGGTGAGGCCATATCGATCTTGTTGACGAAACATACATCGGCTTCCCTGATCTGTGTCTCGACCAGTCTCTTCACGGCCCTCATCAGCATGTTGATCCTTGATGCATCGACTAGTGTTATGACCGGTGCATGTGTGATGACCAGTTTCTCTTCGGATTTGACCTCTGAATATTCAGCGGCCCTCTTGAGTCCCCAAGGTATCGCCACTCCGGACGGCTCTACGATCACGATATCTGGATGGAATGAGTCGTGCAGTTTCGCGATCGTCGCTGCGAATGTACCAGCGATCTCACAGCAGATACATCCGCCCGAAATCTCCTTCGCTTTCAATCCGTGCGCCTCGATGAATTTGGCGTCGACACTTATGTCACCTACGTCATTGACGACGATGGCGACCTTAATTCCCCTGGCAACGAGCTCATCGACTATCTTCATCAGAGCCGTCGTCTTCCCGCTTCCAAGGAATCCTGCAATCTGTGAGATCTTCACAATTACACCTTCTTTTTTGCTTGTGAGCGGATCAGACATCCCATTTCTTGTCAAGATCCGTGTAGTATGACGATTTCTCCTGTCTGGAGAACTCCTTCGGTTTACCTACAGCAGTGATAGTGAGTTTCGCCTCTATAAGGACACTGCCTCCGTAGGTATCGTCGAATCCGAATCTCTTCTCATCAAGGTCTTTTTTGATCTCGAATCTATCGGCACCGGCCTTCTTGGCCGCCTCTGACACGATCTCGGTAGCCTTCTCCTCGGCGAATTTCAATGCTTCCTTGTAGGAATCGAAATCCATGGTTCCGAATGATGCGAAAACCGTACACCTTGGATCATCGGCACCGCCCTCACCTTTCTTAGGTTTGAAGGTGATCTCGATCGATTCCACGATGTTCCCTGTGATCGCACCTACAGCGTTACCTACGTGTGAGTATTCGGACAACAGGAGTTCTGTATCGAATTGTTTCGCGACCTGCGGGAAGTATGCCGATACCGGTGCACCGATACCTATGATCGGTTTGTTGAGCTTGATCCTGCATCCGAAGTCCAGGCCCATCTTGCCTGTGACGGCCTTATCCATGAGGTTGTTACCGATCTTGTCGGTATACATCTGTCCTGTCTCCTCGAACAGCAGTTTCTTCAAAAGTTCCTTGGCGATCTTATCGATGACCGCCTGTTTGGCCTGTTTGATGAATTCCTCGTCGGAGAGTTTCATCTTCCCGGCCTGGTGTCTTATACCGTAAAGCGAGGCATTCCTGTTGAATTCAACATATGAACCTTCGCCATGAAGTATATCGGTGGGGGTGAGTCCGATACGTTGGATCATTCCCACCTCTTCCATCTTATTGATATTGAATGAGTATGGGTGGATTCCCAGTTCGTCACCCGCCTCCGTAAGTGATTTCGGTTCTTTCTCGATTGCGGACAGGAATCTGTTATCGTCCTCTGTGAGGAAGATGCCTTCGATGTCCTTCAATTTGATAAAGAACTCTATCTCCTGCATAATCTTCTTTTCATCCAGGCATCCCGGTACGAAACGTGCCGGCATGTCAGCGACCTTCTTCAGTTTCTCTTCGAGGCACGGATATTTGTCCGCGGCTATGCACAGAGGCACCACACGCAGTGTTGCCAAGGACAGCTCACCGCCATTGACGATTATCCTCGAGTCCCCACCGATTCCTGATGTTGCAATCTCAGCCGCAAGGACCCTGGTCCTCCTTCCTCCGATGACGGCACCCTCCTTCTCCAGTCTGGGTGTACCGTTCCTCAGGATACCTATATCGGTGGTGGTCCCGCCCATGTCCATAACAATGGCGTCCTTTGCGCCGGTCAATGTCTTGGCACCGATGAGGGATGCCGCAGGTCCTGACAGGATGGTTTCTATGGGTCTTTCCAAAGCGACGGCCTCACCCATGATCGATCCGTCGCCTTTAACTATCATTAGTGGGGCATTGATACCGACATCGCTCATGACCTTCTTCACAGAAGTCATCAGTTCCTTGATGATAGGGATCAGACGTGCGTTCATGACGCATGTCACCGTACGTTCGTTGAATCCGAGACTTGAGGACAGTTGATGTCCGCAAACTATGGGTATGTCTAATTCCTCCTTTGCGATCTCCGCCAAGCGGTTCTCGTGGGATGGGTTCCTGACGCTCAGGTAACATGTTATCGCCAGTCCGTCTACCTTGCCTTTGACGGAGCGCATGAAGTCTCTGGCAGATTCTTCATCGAGATGATCCTTCTCTTTACCGGACAGGTCATGACCACCACTGATGCAGATATACTCATCAACGGGAATAGAATGGTCGAACTCCCTTCCAGCAGCTATCAGGGCTACTCTGCATCCTTTACCTTCTACGATGGAGTTCGTTGCAAGAGTGGATGAGAGTGAGACCATCCTGACATCCTTCATAAGTCCCTTGTCGAATGTCGAGATGGCCCCCGCGATACCTAAAGAAAGGTCGTTACGGGTGGTCAATGACTTAGCGCTACATTTGACGCTGTTATCATCGAGGTCGATGATCACCGCGTCGGTATAGGTTCCGCCGGTATCGAACCCCAGTCCATAGTTGGCCATACCTATCACTTCGTGTTGCTGAATCCGTAGCTTTTACGGTAGTCGTCCACAATATTGGCAATATGGTCGGCCATGAACTTCTGTTGTTCCTTAGTGTTGATATAAGGTGTCTCATTCATGTAGAATTCCGTATCGCATTTGGCACATCTGACTTTGGGACATCCCATTACAGCTTCTGAACATCCCTGGCATGCAAACGTTCTTGCGTACACCAGGGAGAATTCAAACTGACAATACGGACATTTGAACTTTCTGATCGAGGCCGTCGTTTCGTAGGCGAAACCCGAATCCTTCATCATCCTCGCGAACGCATCTGGCATGTTACAGACTCCTTATGAAACTAGGTAAGGGGTTTAAGGGTAAAAGGTTTGATGGTAATGGATCCTTACGGTACTCAGAATGCTCCGTACTGCTTGGTTGCCTCGACGACGGCCTTGATGTTCTCCATCTTGGTTCCGATGTCTGGAGGTACCTCACATCCGGATGAGATACAGTACTTGGACTTCAGGCCCCTCTTGCACAGAGCGGTCTTGACTTCCTGGCACAGGTCTGCTGTTACCTTTGTGATCTTCTCCTCGGTTCCTCTGATGAAGAGCTGGGGGTCGACGACTCCGGCGACCAGACACTCGTCTGCGTAACCTTTCTCGATGACTTCGGATGGCTTGGGTGATCCGGGGATCAAGGGGTAGTAAGCCATGGAGTAGATCGCAGGGTGGTAGTGCGAAATCTGAGTATCCAGGTGGGGAAGGTCGGCGCAGTTGTGGATACACATTGCCATTCCCTCGTCGAGAACGATCTTGTTGAGCTTGTCAGCATAGGTCATCTCGAACTCCTTGTACTCAGCGTCACCGAGACAGGAGTAGTTTGCCCAGAGGTAATCCCAGCACAGACCGTTTACACCGGTCTTTCCGAATGCCCTGATCATCTCTTCATCGTAAGCTGTGGTGGTCTCCATAGCCTTGTGGATCGCAGAGGGTGATGAGAACATGTCCATGAACATCCTCTCTGCTCCAGCGGACTGTGAGAGTGCGAGCAGAGGTCCCTCGAGGAATCCTGCTGTGATGACTTCTCCCTTCAGCTTGTCTGCGAAGTACTTTGTTCCTTCAAGAAGGACGTTTGACCTTCCCTTCTTGATGTCAGGTGCCTGGAGTTTCTCGTAGTCCTCTACATCGTGGATGATGTGCTGATCGACGAAGGGGGTGTTCTCCTCATCCATCCTGACGTGTGCTCCGAGGTCTCCTGCCATAACTGACAGGTCCATGAGTCCGATTGCGAAGTCGAAGTCGAAGTACTTCTGACCTGCGACGAATGCCTCTCCAAAGAGCTTGGGGTCGTTTGCCCACTGCTGATATGTAACGTTTCCGGGAAGCAGTTTCCTGCAGACACCACAGGCGAT
>JAFSYZ010000008.1 GCA_017455785.1 Candidatus Methanomethylophilaceae archaeon | reverse complement strand
ATTTCCTCAAGGAAACATTGAGCGGAATGGGACTGTCAGGCGACATTAGGATGCTGGTCACAGGCTATAGCAGGGGTGGAGCGGTGACCAATCTCGTTTCTACCGAGATCACGGATATTATCGATAACGGTACTATAGAGGAAGAGCTCGGCGTCAGGATGTCCAAGGACGATATGTATGGATTCTGCTTCGAGCCTGCATTGTGCCAGAACAGGGCGAATCCTATCGACGGAAGGTATGACAACATCGTTGGTTTTGTCGATCCCAACGACCCTGTGCCGAAGATCCCGCCGACATTGTACGGGTTCAAGGTCTTCGGCCGCATCTACTATCTGGATTCCAACAATCCCGATGTGGTCAGGCGTATGTTGGCCTACATGGACAAATATTTCGGAGGGGGCACATCATCATATTACAACGTAGTGAACTATGAACCGGTACTGGGCAACAAGACGTTGGGTGATATGATAGATCACATAATGACACTGTCGGTGAAATCATTCGGTAACAGGGATTTCTATGTGAAAAACGTTCAGGAGGACATCGCTTATACGGTGTATACCATTGAGGATAATATCACCGAGGTCAAGAAGGTTATGTCCACCTATGACACATCCAAGTTCAGCATACCGGACCTGGTGGCGAACCTGTTCGCGAGGAAGGACATCGCCGAGATGGTACCGAACGCGGATGATTACGATCTTCTGAAGAGTGCAGATACAAAACGCATGAAAAGTGTGGCCGGGCAGGTCTTCAGTCTCATCAGGAGGTTCGACCGTAAGGATCTGATGACGGTTTCGCAACTGCTTAGGAGTAATTTCAAGCTTTTAATCACGCCGCACTATCCCATGGGTCCGCTGTCGTTCCTCCTCGCGGATGATCCCAATTACCGCCTCTGATACTCCTGGATGTTTTATACATGGAGTGCCTTCGAGCATCAGATGGCTTGGGAAATCAAGGTCGATGACAATGTGAAGGAATACATCCTCTCACAGAAGCAGGACTTCCGCGTATGCACAGCATGCTCTGGTCCGGCACTGGTGCCGATAACAGTGAAGGCACCTAAGACATCCGATAGGATGATCCCGATCGGTGATTATGTACTGTACATCTCAGCGGTACAGGCCATGTACATAAACAGGGTGTCCATGGACATGCTGTACAGCGATGAGGACATCGCTACTTGTTATGCATTCAACCGTGAGCGTTACTGGTGAATCAATCTTGCAGATGCTGCGGATTCCTTCACCATTGTCTCAAAATCAATCTTCGATTGAAGTTTCCTCACATCATCGGGGGTTGCTGCTGTAATCGGTTTCAGGGGAACGATACCGCATCCTGCGGTCTGAATGATGGAAATATCATATGTGCCGATCCTTCTAGCTATGTTGATGATCTCCATTTTGTCCATACCTATGAACGGTCTGACAACAGGGAAATCGAGATCGACGGTCTCGGACATGATGTTCTTCAATGTCTGTGAAGCGACCTGACCCAAAGAATCGCCCATAACAATGCCCTCACATCCGTGTTCCTTGGCGAATTCCCTTGCGACGTGCATCATCGTCCTCTTGCAAAGGACACACTGGAACTTATGATCCGTCTTCTCCTTGATCAGGGTCTGATTCCTCTCATGGTCGGCTATGTAGAGCGGGAACTCCTTGCCTGTGATCTCGGAGAGTTTCTTAGCGAGCTTCTTGACCTTGTCGATCTCCTTCTTATCCGCATAGATGCCGTTGTCCATGTGCAGAAGGAGGATATCGGCTCCTCTCTGTGACATTATGTACGATGCTACGGGGGAGTCTATTCCGCCTGAGAGTAGAGCTACAAGCTTCATGTGTTGAATCTACCCATCTCGATGCCGCCGGAGTATTCCGGCTCGTCGTCCTCGACTATCATGTTGTACAGTGCGTTGACGAACTCCTTCAGTCCTTTGATCTCCTCCCTGAGGGATTCGATCTCTTTCTTGAGCTCCTCTTCGCTCATTCGATCACTACGTCGCCGTAATCATCGGCGAGTTTCCTGGGCATTGTGCGCTCGCATTTGGGGCAGAACAGTGAGGCCTTTCCCTTCCTGACGAGTTCGGTCTTGCATCTGCCGCAGTACGAACGGATCACACCCAGGTGCTCGTCCTTGGTCGTAAGCTGCAACGACGGCTTGACACTTGTGACCATCCCTCTGATCAGGTCCCCCTTCCTCAGTTCCTTGGACACGTCATCCGTGTAGTTGGGGGAGATCTTCGATACGTGTATAGTGCCGTATGTCTCGCTGCCGATCCTTCTGGACACGCCGTCCTTGCACAATACATCGGCGGTGGCCATGGTCTTCCTGATATCTCCTACCGTGGCGTAGACTATGTCCCCGGGTTTCAGGATGTTCGGGGGGTTTGGTGAGATGACCTTTGCTATGCACTCGTCGTCATCAAGGACGAGGGTTCCGATCTGTGCGGCGTAGACTATGCCGTCCTTTGCGAAAGTCCCTTCTGATGCAAGGTACTCCTCTTCGATCGCTACCTTGTCACCGGGGAAAACATCATTGTTATTGTCCATTGGAATCACATTACCTTATGTTGACCACAACTATGTCAACTGCTTTTTTCGTCTTGCTATGGAACGAGAATGTGTGGGGGATAATATAATTATATGTCGCGCACGCGACTATCTCCTTACCTTTTTCTTTCACGAACCTTTCCAGGAAGTCCAGGGTGTTCGCCATGTGGATGCTGTATATCGAGTCGGAGAGCTCGATGGCCTTCTCCAGGAATGGACGGTCCGCATGCTTGTTCTGCGAACCGAATGGCGGGTTCATCAGTGTGGTGTCTGCTCTGTCGTTGACTTCTTTGATATCGCATCTGATCAGTTCCACATCCGCATCCAGTTCTCTGATGTTCTGTGCGGCCACATCCAATGCTGACTGTGATACATCATACCCCCTTACTTTGGATGCACCTAGCAGACTGGCACCTATGCTGAATATGCCTGTGCCGCAACCAAGGTCGTTAACGACCTTATCCTGAATGTCACCGTTGGCGTATGCGGCGAAAAGGATGTCCGAGGCTATGGTGGAAGGAGTCGGATATTGCTCCAGCGAAGGCGACGGGTCCGTGAACGGCCTTACCTTCTGCAGGGAGATCTCCAGGTCCTTCCTCTTCATGATTGCGGTGATGTACTGTGACTATAAAGTGATAAGGAACTTTCAGACTGATTTTGTCTTAATCAGATAGTCCTCGTTAAGGTCCTGTACGCTGCCGTCGGCCATGAGGATGTGCTCGAAACCCCTTTTCAATAAT
>JAFSYZ010000074.1 GCA_017455785.1 Candidatus Methanomethylophilaceae archaeon | reverse complement strand
TATCGGTGTGAATGCGAAGAACGAGGCATACAGGCACATTATACGCAGTGCGTGAGTCATGGTCGGCCTGAGTGCCTCCATCTCTCCGGAATAGGTGAAGATGAACAGTGCCTGTTCCGCGAAGATCTCGGTGATCATCACCAGTACCACGACAGCCAATATCCCTACCTTCAGAGCATATCTGAACGATGCCCTCATCCTCTCCATATCATTCTGACCCAATGCGGATGATGCCACAGGCACGAGGGCTGAACCTATCGCCATCGCAGGGATTACGATAAGGTTGATCAGATTGTCAGGTGTGGAATATATAGTCAGCCCTTCCGCCCCGGCACACTGTATGACGATGAAGTTCAACGCCGCATCCATGGACCACATGATGGCGTATTCGATCATCTGGGGGATACCGGCCTTCATAACCGATCTCATCTGCATTCTGTTGTAGACGAAATGCGAACGGTTCAGGGACAGGTACGTCCTCCTGCTCATTATGAAGTAGATCCCTAGAATGATGGATACAATGGTGGAGATTATCGTGGCGATGGATGCTCCTCTGATACCCAGGTCCATCCCGTAGATCAGGATGGGATCCATCACGATGTTGGTCAGGGCCATGGCGATCATCATGACGGTGGAGAGACCGGTGGCGCCCTGTCCGTTCAGAATACCTGCGATCACACCGTTCATGACGATGAGGAGTGTGAATATCGCGTATACTTGGAAATAGGAGTTGGCGATGTCTAACACCTCCCCTGCACCTAACAACGAGAGCAGGTTGGAACCGAGCGGTATGAGTATGGCCGTCAGGACTATTCCGAATATGGCACCGAATATCAGTGCCTGTACGGCTGATGAACATGCTTTATCCTTGTTTTCAGCACCTATCATCCTCGAGATGACGGCCGATGCTCCGACTCCTAATCCGCTTCCGAGCCCTGAAATCGTCATGTATATCGGCATGACCACAGCGACGGCGGCCATGGTGTCAACGCCCAACCCAGAGCACCATGCACGGTCCGCTAGAACATTTACTTGCGATACGAGCAACGACAGTATCAACGGTAACGCCATCATCCTGATGGCCTTCTGGGGATTCCCCAAGAGAATGTCGATACTTCTCATCGAGCTCATGGTGTAAAGGAATGACCTCTTGTAGATAACGGTTGTCTTAAAAAACAGATTGGATGAGGCCTCATGGCCTCATCATTTATTGGTTTACAGTCCAGGTATGATGAAGTTGTTCAGGACGAGGTACACCAGGAAGATCACGGTCAGGATCCAGAGCAAGGGAGTGATCTCCTTTATCTTGCCTGTCACCGCCTTTCCACCGACGTATGTGAAGATACCGGCGGCGATACCTGTGGTGATAGAACCTGCCAGACCCATCATGAAGATTGTCATGAATGCCATGGCACACGTGATGGGGTCGAGCCAATCGATATCTTTGACGTTCTTGATCATCAAGATTCCGACGATCACCAGTGCACCGACGGTACAGGCTGATGTGAACGTTCCGAAGAATCCTGAGAATAAGAGCGATACTGCGAACAGCAGACCGACGACCACCGCCATAAGTCCTGTTCTAGCACCTGCGGCGATACCAGTGGTGGACTCGATGTACGACGTGGTTGTGGATGTACCGACCACAGCTCCTGCGACGGTCGAGATTGCATCTACCCTGAGGGCCTTCTCTCCATCGACCAGGTGACCCTCGGAATCGATCAGACCTGCTTCCGTACCGACACCGATAAGGGTACCCGCGGTATCGAACATATCGACGACGAACAATGAGACCACGGCAGCGATGAACGATACCATCAACGACGAATCGAACATCTCGAAATCGGTGAATATCGCGAAGCACAGTGAGAAGTCAGGCGAGGCGATGAATCCGTCCGGATTCCAAACCGGGATGTTCGCTGTCGCGGATGTGACGTCCATCGCATTAAGGACGATTCCCAACACCCATGTGGCGAGCATTCCGACGATGATCGCACCCCACCATTTCTGGAACCAGAAGATCAGGGTGACAACAAGGCAGAACAGTGCCAGAAGGATACCTGCATCGGCCAGGTTACCGATCGCGAGTGCAGATCCGTTACCGTGGACGATGATGCCTGCATTGAACAGACCTACCAATGCGATGAAGAATCCGATACCCGCGGTGATGGCGAGCTTCATCGATTTGGGTATGGAATCGAGTATCTTCATCCTCCATCCAGTCACAGTGAGGATCAGGAATAGGATTCCTGAGACCAGGACGACCAACAGTCCTTGGATGTAGGTGAATCCCATTCCAAGACAGATGGTGTAAGAAAGGAACGCGTTGACACCCATACCGGGGGCCAGAGCGACCGGGAATCTTGAGTATAATCCCATGAGGAGACATGAAATGATACAAGCGAGGGCCGTTGCGGTGAAGAGGGAATTGAACCCGTATGCCGCGGCCGTCGGAACGCCTCCCAGGATGCTGGGGTTTACGACCAGGATGTATAGCATCGCAAGGAATGTGATGATACCACCTCTGATTTCATTCCTGAAATTCGAACCTCTTTCAGAGATTCTGAAGAAGGTGTCGATTTTGTCTGTAAAATCTGACATAGTGCACGAAAGATGGTTTAGCAACATTATAAGGGTAATGTTCAAATAATATGACCACAGGAATCGGAACGTCAGAACGCATGGTAAAACGCTTTATCTTTCTTACATCCATTGCATTCTCATGAGGATAGATGCGCACATCCATATGTGGGAGAGGAGATGCCTTCCGGATAAGGCGGTCCAATTGTATCTCGAACCCGTCAAGAAACTGGCGGAGATGGGGTTGGACTCGGTCTTCGATTTCTCATTGGATGCCGATTATCCCTTTCCCGATTATGATGAACCGATGTACACATACACATCGGCCATGGATGCGAACCATATCGATTATGCGGTAGTATTGGGGACTGATTTCGGGCTTGTGAACGAGAAAAGGATGTCCAATGACGAGTATATGGAATGGATGTTCCAGAGGTGCTCATCGGATGATCGTTTCATTCCGTTCATCGGCATAGATCCGAACCGTAAGGATGCCATCGATATGCTGAAAAGATACTTCTCCAGGTACGAGCCCAAAGGCATCAAGATGTATCCCGCCACCGGTTTCTATCCTGATGATGAGAAGAACGATGCATTTTGGGATGCGGTCGAGGATATGGGATTGGTCGTCACCACACATGCGGGGATGGCCATGGCACCTCTTGACGAGAG
>JAFSYZ010000073.1 GCA_017455785.1 Candidatus Methanomethylophilaceae archaeon | reverse complement strand
TGCCTTGTCTGTCAGTTCTTCTGCCGATAGAACGGTCGGTATCCTGTAGGATCTTGCCATGTCCTTCCCTATGGAACCGCGCGTAATAAAGGTACCGTGGACACTCATAGAACGTTGAATTTCACTCCTTATCATCTTCTCAATCAGCTTTCTCGAAAGTCATCCTGAACAGCCAAAGATCCCCCTTGGAACCGTTGCTTTCTTTCATCTTCTTGGGCATGAGTTCGAACGGACAGTCAAGAATCACCAGTCCTACCTCAGCCTTCCATGTTCCTCTTTCTTTACCGAAGAGGGCGCAGATCCCAGAGATGTTGACTGCGGATGACACGCCCATCATCACCTTGATGTCAGCTTCCTTGGCAAGTATCCTGGGTGCGGACGTCTCCCAATACGATACTGTACGAAGGTAGGTGTCATTGCAGATGATGTCTAACGGATCGGTGCATTTGGGTGCGTTCACGTAATCGCTGAGATACGGTACCTGTGACAGAAGCCACCTCAGTCCGTCGGATACAAGTTCGGAGTTCATCTCCAATGATATCCTGTATCCTGCATGCAGTGTCTCCGCATAGTCCTGTATCTCGATAGAGATGAAAATTCCCGCTCCGATTATCACATCGGCGATCTTCTGTATCACGTTCTCTATGAACAGGGACAGTGTCAGTTTAAGGAATTCCTCGATGTCCTCTATCGTTTTCAGATGATTTCCCATCTTGTAGAAGGCGGTCTCACCTGCTTCCATCAGACTGTCGATGACGAAGGTCTGTATGTAGGAATTGAAACCTAGGCTGGAGCCGTTGCTCCTCTCCTTAGTGGCTTTGGAGAACTTCCATGTCTTCCCTCCGTCCGTGCTCCTCTGCCATGTGCGGTCGTCGTTGTAGGTGTCGGTCTTCCACGGTGTGGAATCGACCTCGTTTCCATCGGGATCGTACAGTGCCAGACTTTCACCTTTGCTCTTGCCGTTGGAGTTGTTGAGGGTCTGTGACTCGAAGGTAAAGACCTTCTTCCCCAGGGGTTGGATCGTACCCGACAGCACTATGGCCTTGGATTCATCGGATCCAGGGACCAGGGTGTAGCCTGTCAGGTCAATGGGGGTCAGGGTTCCGTTGTAGATCTCCACCCATTCGTTCCCCCTGTCGGTCCCGGCCGGATTGGATTCGAACTCGTTGATCACCAGGTCGGTGTCGAACGGCAGTTCGTATTTGAGGAACAGTCCCATATCCAAGGCCCCTTTGACATCGGGGATCGGAAGCGGTATGTTAGAGAGCGCTTCTCCTACCCCTGGGATGTCAGAAACCTTCAGTTCCAGTTCGTCGTATTGAACGATTTCTGGTATCGAAGCTGAGAAGTCCACATCCCTGATGGAACCTGTGATCTTCAGGAACGTCTTGCTGAACTTCATCATTGGATCGACGGTCAGTTTCACTTTCCAATCATCGCTTTCAACCAGGCCCTCGCACTTCACCATTATTCCGTTCTTGTCATTCTCCTTGATGTCGATGGATGTGCCGAACCTTACGTCACCGATGGAGTTGGTCATGGTCAGTTTACAGAGCGACCTCGTAGAGCTCTTGAGTGTAGCCACCCTTGTTTCGAATGTGACGCTCATCGACATATACGACATCGTCACCGATTGTGATCCGAGACCGATATCGAAGGCCGATATCATTCCTACGATCATACCCAGCGTTCCCTCTTCCATCATCTCCTGAAGTTTCTCCAGGGGCTCCTCTATCGTGGAGTACAATTGGACTATCAGTTCCTCGAGGTATGCTGTAATCTCCACCATGGCGTTCTTGCATGTTGAAAAGATGTTCTTCAGAGCGAGGAACACCTCCCTCAACGGTTCCATCAGAGGTTCGAAGAGATGCCCGTAGCGCTCCCACAGTTCATCAGCGATCGTATGTGACGGAGGATAATTGACACCGCAGAGCCCCCAACCGGAAACGAACGGTACATCGAAGGCAGTGTCGAGAACGATACAGTCATTCACGATGCAATCGCACCAATCCAATCCGTCCATCACCACATCGGATGATTCCGCCCTGTATCCTATGGTGCCTTTGAGGCCTATTGTGAACACGTTGGTGTAGGGGCTCAGATTGATGGTCTCGATATCGACATAGTGGGAACACTTGTCTCTGTTGTCCCTGGGCGTGGTTATCGATACATCCACATCTATGTCATCATCCATCCTGAAGAAGACTGTCTTGATCACGCCGTCCGTATCCTTCAGTTCGTAGTCTGGAAGGGGAGAGAGGTCGATGATACCCGATTTCACGTTCAGTTCATGATAATTGATCATATCAGTGATCATCCACTCAGTCGATTCCCTCATCAGATTATCCACAATCTCGGAGTTCAGGGAATAGTCCATGACATACTTCATGGCGTTCTTTATCGGACCGTCGTTGTCCTTACGGACGTCAGTAAGGATGCTCTTGAACACATACTTCCTTTCCGATACCTCGTAGTCTAAGATTTCCATCATGTCTATGATGCTATCCGATTCCAACGCACTCTCCATGAGAGCATCGGTCACAATCCCTCCGATATCCACAAGGTCATTCGATGAGAGGTGATCCTTTATCCTTTCTCTAATCGTCTCTTTTATTGAATCACATATCGTCTGCAGACCGAATATCTCATCCTCGTAGATATTCAATTCCTCACATATCCTCTGGTACAGCGGGTCGGGGATGCTCCCGGTATCTATGATATGTTCCAGATCATCGTTGAGTCTCCTCATCCCCTCGCTGAGTGCCTTGTCGAAAGCCGTCGCTATCGACGTGGAAAAAGTAACGGTGTCGTACGGGTCCATCTTGATCTTCATAGGGCCGTATCCGCTTACACATTCCAGCGCGGCCGTGTGTACGGCATTGCGTATGTACTCTCTGATGTCGTTCCTTCCGGATTCGTATCTTGTAACGAAGTCCTCCCATCCGCTCCATGCGAATATGTCGATATCCACGGGATCGATCTCTATGATGATGGTCCCTAGGTCCAGTTCCTTCTCGTCGAAACCGTACCAATCGTCGTCGATAACGATCCTGCCGTCGATCCCCAGTGTGTAGGGCTGTGTTCTGATGAATCTGTAGTCATCATCCGATAGTCCTTTCGAACCAAGGGCCGTTCTGATATAGGGTATCGCAGAATCGGTGTTCTCATCGGAGAACAGCCCTTGTATAGACCTGATGGCCGATTTTATCCCATCAATCCCTTTGTCAGCAAGGTCCAGGATCTCCGATCCCCACAGGAGATCGTACCATTTCAGGACGATCTGGTCCCCGGCGGCTATCAGCGCCTGCGACATAACC
>JAFSYZ010000072.1 GCA_017455785.1 Candidatus Methanomethylophilaceae archaeon | reverse complement strand
TATATCGATATAATATTGTTCCAGCGAACTCCAATAGTCCTTCACACCTTCCGAAACCAGATCCTTGGATGCGGTCGATGACGCGTCCGAGTAGCTCTCTTCCGTACATACGATGTTGAGCATCTTGAACACGGCATAGGCGGTATCGTTCTCCAGGGTGTATGTGTTGTCCATTTCAGCGAATGGTCCGTAAAAATCACTCACCAGGTTGGACACAGGGAAGAACACACCGTACTCAGCAGGTCCGATGCAGGACCATCTCGTGATACACATGTCATCAGGGAGAGATGGGTCCACCACCAGGATGTGAGCCTCGGATGTGGACTCCGAACCTATCACACGAACATTCTGATATACTTCATCCAAACAGTAATCCGTTCCGTCGAAACGGTCCCTGCAAAGGTCCATAAGGTCCTTCACGGACACCTTGTGGTCGGGAACGAACAGATGCTCGTAAACGGTCTCCAGATCGTAATCGTCAGAGTAAGTGCTCGGTGCCAACAGTCTGTGTCCGATCCATGTGCGCATATGACAATAGTCGTTGAACGGGGTGCTGTATGTCCTCAGCAGATCCAATTCACCATCATCGAATACGGCGAAACCGTATTCCACCGGTAATGTGGTCAATCTCTCGGACGTCACATAGACCGTATCAACGTCGGACAGATGCACAATGTTGTTCTCGTTACCGAATACCGCCACCTTATCCTTCGGGAGCTTCATCGCACAGTACTGATGACCGGTATAGACTTCCATGTACCACGCCTCATCCTTGTCCGCGAAGAGATAGATATTGTTCTCGGATGAACCGTACTCGTCTATTATCGAAGCGATAAGATCTACACCCTCCTTGGCGGAACTGGCACATGCGGCGACGATACTGGCTGCCGTATCCTCGCCCAGTCCGTTCTCCACCAAGGGATCTGCCCTTAAGGCCGATTTATTAGCGAATGTGGTTATGGAACCTGTGAAAGCGACCCCCTGGTCGTTGATGCTTCCGGATCCGAAACAAGCTGCCCCATGTCCGGGGATGAGTACATCGCTGCTGCTGTATCCGTAAGTGGTCGCCGGGAGTGGATAGACGAATCCGCCCAGTCCCTCGATGGTACGACCGCTCACATTACTCACAGCTTCCTGATACACATAGCATGCAGGACTGTACGGAAGGCCGTCGGCCGTCTGTCCGATCATCACATTCCCTGATTCCGACACATCTGCCCCTACATAGAATCCCGTACAAGCATCCGAATCATCCGATGCAAGAACGATACAACCTACTGTCAAAACGAAAATGGACACTATGAGGACGGCCGATGCCTTCATGCTCCGAAATCGGTTATTTGTTATTTATCGGTGAGTATCCAAAGACTGGGCGTCACACCATGTATGAGACGATGATGGCGAAAGGGTATAATCACAAGTCACCATGGACCCTGCATGAAGGTCACCCCCGACTGCGTCCCATGCCTCATGAGGAGGATACTGTTCCAGGCAAGATTGTTAAAGAACGGATGTGAGTTCGAAGCCGTCAAAGCAGCACTCGATGCCTATTCCAAATCTTATGTGAAAGGCAGGAACTCGGCTGAGGTGGCGACCGAGGTGCACAGGGCCGCCTATGATGTCATGAAGGCGGACCCGTATCTCAAGATGAAGATCGATGCCGATAGGATCGCAGGGGAGTTCCTGGATCAGGTGAAGGAGTACATCGATTCATCCGAAGACAGGCTGGCGGCTGCCATCAGGGTAGCTGTGATCGGCAACATCATGGACTTCGGTGTCTCGATCGATGGACCGGAGGAGTTCCGCAGTATGTTCAAGGACCTTCTGGACCAGGGTATCGGTTCGGACGACACCGAGAAACTGAGGGCACTACTGGAGGATGCCAAGAGCATCCTGTACTTCTTCGACAACTGCGGGGAATCCCAGTTCGACAGATTCCTGATACAGGAGATCCAGAGTATGGGCGTCCGTGTCGTCGGTGTGGTAAGAGGCGAGAGGATACTGAACGATGTCACCATGGAGGATGCGGAACGTATCGGTCTCGATAAAGTTCTGGACAGGACGATCACCACGGGCATGTTCGCAATAGGCGCCGTCCTTTCCAAAGCCGGTGACGATCTGAAAGAAGAGCTGGCACATG
Organism: Candidatus Methanomethylophilaceae archaeon; assembly: GCA_017455785.1. Taxonomy (GTDB): domain Archaea; phylum Thermoplasmatota; class Thermoplasmata; order Methanomassiliicoccales; family Methanomethylophilaceae; genus Methanarcanum. The sequence goes on along the minus strand of JAFSYZ010000072.1, from coordinate 414 downwards.
CGGATCTTCTCATCGCGAAGGGGATGGCCAACTATGAGTCCCTATCAGATCAGGACGCGGGCATCCCCAAGGTTTTCATCCTAAGAACCAAATGCAGACCTGTCGCGGAATCATTAGGGGTTCCGGAGAACATCAACGTCGTGAGGTGTATGGAATGAAGGTACGTCAGGCAGTCCTGATGGTCGGCGGCAAGGGAACGAGGCTCAGACCGTTGACCGAGAGGTATCCCAAACCCATACTGCCGATACTCGACAAACCTTGTGTCATGTACCTTATAGAATCGCTCGTCGAAGCAGGTATCGAGGAGATAATCATGGCCTGCGGATACAGGTCCGAGCATATGGCATCGGCGATCGGGGACGGTTCCGATCTCGGCATTAGGATAATGTATTCCTATGAGGACACGCCCATGGG
>JAFSYZ010000071.1 GCA_017455785.1 Candidatus Methanomethylophilaceae archaeon | reverse complement strand
TGTCCTTGGCGAATTCGTTGAAACACTTGGTCAGCGCGGTCTTGAATCCGGACAGGTGCGTTCCTCCCTCGGGAGTGCTTATGGTGTTGACGAACGACACTATGCTCTCGGAGTAATCGCCAGTCCACTGCATCGCGATATCGATATCGATCTGGTTGTCCCCTGATGCATCCTTGTAGTCGTACTTACCGTGAAGGTATATTGGATTGGGATGGATAGGTGTCCTGGTCTTGTTCAGGAACGTGACGAACTCCGAGACACCTCCGTCATAATGGAATGTCTCCTTGTTACCGGACCTCTTGTCCTCGAAGTGTATCGTGACCTCCTTGTTCAGGAACGCCTGGTTGCGGAACCTGTTCTGAAGGATGTTGTAATCGAATGTTACGGTCTCGAATATCTCGGGATCGGGGTAGAACGTGATCGTAGTTCCTGTCCTGTCGGAATCGCCGATGATCTCCACCGGTCCGTCGGGGATTCCCCTCTTGTAGGACTGGCGGAACCTCTTGCCTTCCCTGTCGACTATCGCTTCCAGCTTGGTGGACAATCCGTTGACTACGGACACACCCACTCCATGGAGACCTCCGGACACCTTGTAGCTGTTCTTGTTGAACTTACCGCCCGCATGCAGTTCGGTCAATGCCAACTCCAATGCCGACTTACCTTTCTCGTGCATCCCTGTGGGGATACCGCGTCCGTCATCCTGTACGGTACATGATCCGTCCTCGTTGATCCAAACGTAGATCTGATCGGCGTATCCTGCCATCGCTTCATCGATACTGTTGTCGACGACCTCGTAGACAAGATGGTGGAGGCCCCTGATATCGGTGCTTCCGATATACATTCCCGGTCTCTTCCTTACCGCCTCAAGACCCTCAAGGACGACGATACTGTCCGCTCCATAGCCTGAACTGTTCGTGTTCCCATCCATTCTTTCACCTGGCCTGTGTTATTGCGTGGCCTATGCCTTCGCGATATAAATACGTACGCGCACACACGCGCACGCGCGTGCAAGACCGATACCTTTTACAAATGGAGCACACTATATGCATCGATGCCGACGATAATGCAGGATGCCAGCAACGGCGTGGTCACGCCTATGATCAAGGCGATAGCCGAGAAAGAGAACGTCACCGAGAGGTTCATAATGGACGGTATATCGTCTGGACGCATCGTAGCACCCTGCAATCCCGCACATTCCCCTGAACCGGCCGCTATAGGCGACGGATTGAGGATCAAGGTGAACGTCAACCTCGGTACATCGAGGGACATGGTATGCCTAGAAGATGAATTGAAGAAACTCAAGGTGGCCCTGGAGTACGGTGCGGACGCGGTCATGGATCTGAGCACAGGAGGCGATATCGACATGATACGCGCCAGGATCCTGAAGGAATCCCCGATAATGACAGGTTCCGTCCCCATCTATCAGATCGGGCTCACTGCAGCAAGGAAGAACGCCGTGGTGGAGATGACCGAGGATGACATGTTCAACGGCATCGAGAGGCACGCCAAGGATGGTATGGACTTCATGACCGTTCACTGCGGCATAACCAAGGAGAACGTGGGTTGGCTGAAGAAGTCGGACAGAAAGATGGATGTTGTCTCCCGCGGGGGATCGTTCCTAACAGCTTGGATCCTTCACAACGATGAGGAGAACCCACTGTACAAGAACTTCGACTATCTCCTGGAATTGGCAAAGAAATATGAGTTCACATTATCCCTGGGAGACGGCTTCAGACCGGGATGCATAGACGATGCATCTGATGCGGCACAGATCTCGGAATTGAAGACACTGGGTCACCTCGTTAAGAGGAGCCGTGAGGCAGGGGTGCAGGCCATGGTAGAGGGTCCGGGTCACATGCCTCTGAATCAGATCGAGGGCAACATGATGCTAGAAAAACAACTATGTCACAACGCCCCGTTCTACGTCCTCGGTCCGTTGGTCACCGACATAGCACCGGGTTACGACCATATCGTAGGTGCCATAGGCGGTTCCATAGCGGCCAAGGCCGGAGCTGATTTCCTCTGCTACCTTACACCTGCAGAGCACCTGTCGTTGCCTGATGTTGAAGATGTGAAGGAAGGGTTGATCGCATCGAAGATCGCGGCACACGTAGGCGATCTACTGCGCGGTAAGGACAGGGAACTGGACACCAGGATGGCGGAGGCCAGGAAGAGGCTGGACTGGGATGCCATGTTTGATGTATGCCTGGACCCGGAGAAGGCCAGGAGATACAGGGAGCGCGGCTGTACAAAGAAGGAAGAGGGCTGCTCCATGTGCGGCGATGTATGTGCCGTGAAGATCGTCAATCAGTATCTCACGAACTGAAGTTCATTCCTTGATGTCGGGCTTCATATCGAGTTTGTCGGGAAGATTGAACATCACTTCCTCGATGTACTCGGCGGCCCTGTGAACCTGCATGGATGTCTCATTGGGCTTTGCGAATATCCCCGGTATGTTGCACTCGTCGTAGACATCACGTGGCTGGAACGGAAGGTCAGGTGTGATCTTGCAGAATCCGCCCTTCTTACCTCCCCTGTCGGTACTGGCATCGAGCTTGATCCATTTACCGTCCAGATATACGGCGTTGTAACAATGGAGATAATGACCCTCGCTGTCATCATCAAGTATCGTAAGGCGTTGGTAACAGAATCCCGCCGGAATCCCGAGCGCACGGACCATGGCTGCAAGCAGATTCGCCTTGGAATCATCCGTACCGACACGCGCCCTGACGGTCTCCGATGCCGTACATGGTATGGAGATGGCATCGACATCGAAAGCATTGGTTATCGAATCACGGACGAACTCGAACACTGCCTTCACCTTCTCCTCTTCGGTGTTGCACCCGATGATGGCCTGGGCCACTTCTCTGGAGATGCTGATGTCTGTGAAGTCAACGTACTCGTCCTCTTCCAAGAATGCCTTCGGAATTCCGCTCATGATGCGGAAATCGGCGATATCGTACTAAAGAGTGCTGACCCGTTTAGGGCCACAGGGTGTGGTGCACCCTGTGTAAAAGGTTTCGACCTAGGAATATCTTGCATCACGATGCGTACACACCGTTGGAATCGAAGTTGTAGCTGGATGAACCTGTGGTTATCGTCGCTGTCGTCGATCCCAGATAGATTACGAACGCATTGTTGATGCCTGTCGGCAATTTCGCCGCAAGGGCCGAACTTCCCGCGGTAGCGGAGACGACGGTGCCTGAGCTCAAAGAGCCTGCGTTGGACTTCACGGTGCCCTTCCCCATACCGGATATGGTATAGTTCTGGACCTCCTGCGTCATTCCACTGGGGCATATCGCGAGGACGCTTCCTCCGGAATAGGTGTATCCTGCCTCCGTGTCGATCGATGAGTTGCCTCCGCTGGTGCTGATCACGACCACGGTGCCTCCCTCGAAGTATATGCCTGATTTGGATGTCCTGGAGTTGGAATCCAATCCATCGCCTCCTGCATATACGTAAAGATATCCGCCGGATATCCGCAGTCCGACACCGGAAGTGGCAGTGGAGTTGACACCGTCATCCGAAGACCTTATGGAGATGGAACCGCCGGATATGACGATCTGCGATCCCTCCAATCCCTCGTAACTGTTCGTTATGGTTATCGTTCCACCCGAGATCGTCAGGATACCATCAGCATGGATACCGTCATCGTTGGAGTACAGCGTCAGTGTGCCTCCGGTTATCGTCACTTCACCGGAACCGTACACGTTGGTCTCCAGCAGCACATCGCTGTTGGCGTGTATTGCATCGTCATATGATTTCACGGCGATCGTTCCTCCGGTTATCGTTATCGAGTTGTCCGCCTTGATCCCCTTCGTGGAGTATTCACCCTTGTCGGAGTTACCTTCTGACGGCATGCCCCATCCCTGGCCCTGTGTGGTGTAGTTTGTCCATCCCATGGACGCCGAATCCGAACCTAAGTTCAGTGCGATCGTGTCATAACTCTCATTCAAAGAAACAAGAGATGATTTGCAGGCATAATCGGAATCCTGACCTTGGGTCTGTGATGAGGAATACACGTAGACGATCATCTTGGAGTAATCGCTGACCTTGTCCACCTTGTAGTAGTAATACGTGGTCGGCATCCTTCCCATGCCTCCGCTGGAGGTCGATGTGTAGTATGATGCATTCTTCCACACACCGTTGCCGTCACCATCGGTGTAATAGATGGAATAGGTGTAGGAGTTCGTGTTCGCCCTGATGTAGTAGCAGCTGTCGCTCACCGCAACGACATCCTCTGAATACGAGGAGTACTTGTCGGTGTAGATATTCAACACCACATCGCCGCTTATGATCACATCGTAGGCGGCATCTATACCATCGCATGCTGCGTATATGTTCAGCGTAAGTGATCCTTCATCGGTGTTCAAGGTGACCGTTCCCTTCTGGTTACCCTTGGATGATATCTCGGAGTTGGACGTCTTGATTCCGTCGCCCTGTCTGGAGATCAATGTTATCGTTCCTGATTCTATTGTAACACTGTCGTTACCCTTCAGTGCGTTATCAACGGAGTTCACTGTGAGTGTGAGGTTCTTCACCTTGACATCATCCTTGCCGTGGATACCGTTGTTGTTCGCAGAATAGACGGACAAGGTTCCCTTACCCTGTATGTCCAGATCCATGGTGCAGTATATCGCTGAACCATAGGTCTCGTCCTCTGACGATCTGTTGTCCGTTATCATATTGGTCGTTCCGTTCTTTGCTGATATTGTGAGCTTGTCAGCGGATAGGGCGACTATCGGTGCGTTGTACGAACTTGTTATCGTACATCCGGACAACACGAGTTTGAACTCGTACGAATCACCGACATCGATCACTATGTT
>JAFSYZ010000070.1 GCA_017455785.1 Candidatus Methanomethylophilaceae archaeon | reverse complement strand
GTGGTGTTCATCAACCTTGGGGGAGAGTACACGGACATCCCGGAAGAGGTCGGGTTCGCTGCGACGTTGTTCTCTAGTGCTATCACAGAAGAGCAGAGGCGCGGCATACTTCAAGAGAAGTATAAAATCCCCGCAGGGGAGTATCCAAGTAAGGAGTTGAACGAGATGGGCTTTATCTACGAGGACACCAAGAGCAGGTTCCTAAGGGAAGGTAGGATACAGACTTCGGTGGATGCTATCGTCAATCTGATCAACAAGAAAGGATTCTCCCTTGAAGAAGCCCTGATGATGTTCGATCTCAGTAAAAAGGAAGAAGAGACCATCGTCCCTCTCGTCCAGGAGAAGCTGAGGGAAACTCAGGCAGGGAGTTGAACGAGATGGGCTTCATCTACGAGGACACCAAGAACAGGTTCTTGAGGGAAGGTAGGGTACAGACTTCAGTAGATGCCATTGTCAATTTAGTCAATGATGAAGGATTCTCCCTCGAAGAAGCCCTAGGGGTGTTCGAACTCAGTAAACAGGAGGAAGAGATCGTCATCTCTCTTGTCAGGGAGAAACTCTCTCAATAAGGTCTTTTCATGGCCTCATGAATGATAAGATACAGCCACAATGGTGTTCATGATGGACATATCGGACGCTCATCACATAATATCGTCAAAGAACCACCCGTTGATAAGACCATTAGACATTTGTCTAATCAAGTATCGTTAAAGATAAAAAAATGGACAATCATCTAGTGTCTTATTGTACATTGACGGAATGCCTTATATGTTATGAGAATGTTTCACGGAACATACCCCATGCGGACATAGCATGGAGCCAATGAATGGTGAAAAAATGGCAATCAAGAACAAGTACGTAAAGAGCGTCGTCGCAGACCTCAAGAAGCGTTACGCCGACCAGCCTGAGTTCCTTCAGGCAGCAGAGGAAGTCCTCGAGTCACTGGAGCCCGTCGTCGAGGCCAGGCCGGAACTCGAGAAGGCAGGAATCCTCGAGAGGATAACAGAGCCAGAAAGAATCATCATCTTCCGTGTCTCATGGGTAGATGACAAGGGCAAGGTCCAGGTCAACCGCGGTTACCGTGTACAGTTCAACTCAGCTATCGGTCCCTACAAGGGAGGACTGAGGCTCCACCCGTCCGTGAACCTCTCGATCCTCAAGTTCCTCGGATTCGAGCAGATCTTCAAGAACTCACTCACGACACTCCCCATCGGAGGAGGAAAGGGTGGATCGGACTTCGACCCCAAGGGCAAATCCGACAACGAGATCATGAGATTCTGTCAGTCGTTCATGACCGAGCTCGCAAAGCACATCGGTCCCGACACAGATGTGCCAGCAGGTGACATCGGAGTCGGAGCAAGGGAGATCGGTTACATGTTCGGACAGTACAAGAGGCTGCAGAACGAGTTCACCGGTGTCCTCACCGGAAAGGCGATCCCCTGCGGCGGATCCCTTGCAAGGACAGAGGCCACAGGATACGGTCTGTGCTACTTCACCGACGAGATGCTCAAGGCAGCTGGAAAGTCATTCAAGGGAAAGACCGTCGTCATTTCCGGTTCAGGGAACGTCGCGACATACGCATGCCAGAAGGCCACACAGCTCGGTGCCAAGGTCGTCGCGGTCTCCGATTCCAACGGTTACATCTACGATGAGGCCGGAATCGACTACAAGATCATGAAGGAGATCAAGGAGGTCAAGAGGGACAGGATCAAGACATACGTCAACTACTCCAAGACCGCTAAGTACACCGAGGGATGCAAGGGCATCTGGACCATCAAATGCGACATCGCACTCCCCTGTGCCACACAGAACGAGATCGATGAGGATGACGCAAAGATCCTGGTCAAGAACGGTGTCTTCGCAGTCGCCGAGGGAGCCAACATGCCCAGCACACCCGGTGCGATCGCATGCTTCCAGAAGAACGGTGTCCTGTTCGGTCCCGCCAAGGCCGCCAACGCAGGCGGTGTAGCTACATCCGCACTGGAGATGTCCCAGAACAGTGCCAGGCTCGCATGGACCTTCGATGAGGTCGATGCAAAGCTGCACGACATCATGGTCAACATCTACAACCAGGCTGCAGAGGCGGCGAAGAAGTACGGAATGGAGGGCAACCTCGTAGCAGGTGCCAACATCGCCGGATTCGAGAAGGTAGCCAACGCAATGCTCTGGCAGGGCGTGTCCTACTGAGTAATACCCAGAGGGTGCTCCGGCACCCTCTCTCAAACTACTATATCGTTCTCGTCCCATCACCGTTTTTGTCATCTTAATGTGCGCACACGCGACCGCTCGTGCGCAAGATAATATATAATATGCGATTGTACGGTGGGACATAGCCCCTGCTATGTAGGGGGTTCCACGATATCGGGGATAAAATGAGTAGACAACTGTTCACTGTTGGTCCTGTGCACGTTTCACAGGATTCCCTTCAGGCAATGACCAAACCGATGATCACCCACAGGTGCAAGGAGTACAAGGACCTTCACGGATCGATCGTCGAGAAACTGAGAAAGGCATTACAGACCGATGACGACATCTTCCTTGTCGGCGGCTCGGCAACCGTGATGATCGAGGGCGCCGTCAGGAACGCCGTATCCAACAGCTGTCTCGGACTATCCAACGGTTCATTCGGTAACAGGCTCATAGAGTGCGGTACGCTCAACGGTAAGAACGTGACCGAGGTGCACGCACCCTGGGGAAAGGCTGTCAAACCCGCCGATATAGAAGGCAAGGTGACGAAGGACATCGAGGCGGTCTGCATGGTCAGCAACGAGTCCTCCACAGGAGTGCTCAACGACTGTGTCGCACTCGCCGAGGAGGCGAGGAAGCAGAACCCCGACGCATTGATCATCGTCGATGCGGTCACATCCGCAATGGCGGTGGACCACAATCTTCCGAAGTTACAGCCGGATGCGATGCTCTTCGGTACACAGAAGGCACTCGCCCTTCCGCCGGGACTCTCCATCGCTGTAGTGAGCGACAGGATCATAGAGAAGTCCAAGAGCGTGAAGAACAAGGGATTCTACACTGATTTCGTGAAACTCAAGAAGAACGCCGACGACAACTACGCACTGACCACACCCCCGGTATCATTGCTGTACGCCCTCGACTACCAGTTGGACAAGATCCTCAAGGAGGGTATGGAGAACAGGTACAGGAGGCACATCGAGATGTCCGAGATGGTCAAGAAGTGGGCAGATGAGAAGTTCAACGGTCTCTTCCCCGAGGAGGG
>JAFSYZ010000069.1 GCA_017455785.1 Candidatus Methanomethylophilaceae archaeon | reverse complement strand
CCTCGCGATATTCGTCAGCATAATCGATCATATATGACGCCGGAGGAAGGGCGATGGCGATGTAGATTAGCAGAAGCGACAGAAGTTGGCATGCTATACCTATCTGTACCGTCCTCCTAGCATATAGACGACCCCAGATCTCCCCGATGACGTCTGTCATAAGGAACGTCCATGGATAGTAGATGACGGCAGCTGAGAACTCGAACGGTCCGATGGCGATGATCTTGGATGCACAGACATTGGAAACCAGAAGTGCTGTGATGAACACACAGTTAAGTAACACCAGATTCGTCTCGTTCTTATCTATTCCCGTCACCTTTGATGATCGATCGGCATTATATGGATAGGAAAGAAACGATTATTACATTTGGGAACTTCGACGATGAATGATTCATCTGTTTATTTACGGCACTGTAATAAGCCATGAAGGAGTTCATTACCTATGGAGCATTCGGACACGGCTTCCTCCTACCCACTTAATGCGGAGGGCAGACCCATAAAAGGCATGAAGAAGAAGCTAGTATCGGTGATCCTGTCCGTCTTTTTCAATGGTCTCGGGCACATATATCTGGGTCTTTGGAAGCGTGGGCTGGCATACATCCTCATCGAACTCCTGATCAACATCAGTATAGTGACCCTCTGGCAGTTCGAGAATGATTTCAGTATAGTAAACGGAACGGCCTACCTGATCATATGTATCATTTCCATTCTGATGTGGTTCAATTGCATAGTATCCGCTGTTAAATGGACCGAACGGAACAATTCCGAGTGGTACAGGTCCAACGGTATCCCCGAACCGGAATCCGAAGGTCCGACTTGGCTCTCCCCCGAGATCCTCGATCCCATAGGGCTGTCGGACAAGGCAAAACACATACCGAAGACCAATCCTCAGGAGATGCTGGATAATCCGCGGAAGACCATCGTCATGATGTCTTTGATAGTCAGCATAACCTTCATCGTGATCAAGGTGAACGGTTTCCTCGATACTATGTGGGTATCCCGCATCAGCGGTGCTGCCACAGCTGCGGTCTCAGCAGTCAATCCGCTGTTCACGGTGGTAAGCTGTATGGGAGTGGGTATTGGTGTAGGAGCATGCATCTGCATCTCGTATTCTCTCGGTAAACGTGATTATTCCAAGACCCAGGAATTGGCCGAAGCGGCCGTGTTCATGGCCCTGGGTGCATCGATACCCACCATATTGTTCCTATTGGTCGCGTTAGAGCCTGTGGTCTCAGTACACGAGGCCAATATCGCGGAGATGGCCAGGCAGTACGTCATACCTTTGGCCATAGGATGCCCGTTCATCATACTATCAGGAGTTCTGACCAGTCTGCTCAAGTCAGAAGGTGCCGTGGCCAAGATGGCCTTCTGCACATTGGTTAGTGTCCCTGTGAATGCGATCCTGACGCCTTTCTTCATTAATGAACTCAATATGGGGGTATCAGGTTCGTCAACTGCAACTGCCGTAGGGATGTTCGTCTCGGCTTTGCTTTCATTTTTGATGCTGAGATTCGGCAATTATCATTTCAAGATACGTCTGAGGATGCCCACGGAATCATCAATCAAGGAGATCACAGGGACAGGTGGCCCGGTCGCCATAGATACACTGGTCTTCGGTCTTCTGACGTTAGCTCAGACTGTCGTTGTCACGATCAAGACCGGTTCTATGACACTTTCCGTCGTCCAATTGGCCTTCACATTCCCCAATCTGATGTTGATCATCTCCGATTCCATTTCCTCAGGGTCTATGCCTGTTTGTTCTACTCTTGCAGGTGCACGTAAGATCGGTGAAATGAAGCATTCCATGGGATTCTCCGTCAAGATCACGGTCATCCTGGCACTTCTATCAT
>JAFSYZ010000068.1 GCA_017455785.1 Candidatus Methanomethylophilaceae archaeon | reverse complement strand
TGTCCTCTCGTTTGATTTACAATCGTATTGAAATATGGTATCCATTGCCCGCAGGCTCTAATGGCCACCCCAATGGCAACCTATCCCACGGGTCTTATCAGGACACTTATTCATTGTTGATGCGATATATAAACATCTCATTTCGGAATAGGCGTATGCTAAGGTTAAGACTGCCAATGGATTTAAACCAAAGAAGAGCCAGCAATCGGAATTTGAAAGTGAATGATGGGCCCCCCGAGACTGCACCCAACCTCGCCAGATTCTCGGGTTTTTCCACCATGAAGTGTCGAAGGGTACTTTATGCCTATGTTGTGAGGCATAATGGGCACATCGTTCGGTGTTGAAACGTGATGCACCAGACATCCTGTTTCGTGTCCAAACGATCGGTCAGGCATCGGACGGACGATCACCGACCGTTCTGCCTATAGAGCACGCCTGCCCCACCTTCTCCGTAGCTATGCGATAGCTGCATTGGAACTGGTCGAAGACGAGCGCGTTCAGTTTTGACGTGTCTATATTCCCGTCATCCGTCAGGACCTCTTCGTCCGCCGACACGTTCACGATTCTGCCGACCACCGCATAGACATTCTCCGTATCTATCGTCTTGACGTATTCACACTCCATGGTCACGGGGAATTCGGTTATGATCGGTGCGTCAACGAATCTGCTCCTGACCGCATGGCAACCGCTCCTGGCGAACTTGTCCGGGACCTTGTTCCCGCTGACGATGCCGAAGTAGTCAGCAACGGCCATGGTCCTCCTGTCGGCGAGAGCGACCGTGAATGCCCCCGTCTCGTGGATGTTCTTCGTCGTCTTGTGATTGGCGCTTATCATCAGGACGATCCTGTCCTTTCCGCAGACCGTTCCGAGACCGGCATTCATTGCGTTCACGTTGCCTTCCCCGTCGTATGCCGCGATTATCAGTACGGGCATCGGGAACAGGGCCGCTTTGGCACCCAAATCCTTCTTCATGAATCATACCTCCTGTCTTTCCTTGAACCGATATTACCGGCTTATCAGCGGACGCGGTTCATCCTTCGGCCCTCCGGCATAGGGTTCCTTCCTGATGGATTTCAGCTTGTTCAGGACCAGTCTCTTCCCCCTGTCCGTCACGCCGTAGATCTGCACCTTGTTCCCCGCGACGAGCACATCTCTCCTCCCGGCTTCCTTCCTGATGCGTTCCGAGGCGCATGCCGTTATGATATCGCAATTGTCGAACATGGTTCTTGCGCCGTCGCAAGTGGCATGGCTGGTATGCACGCCGACGATCAGCACCCTGTCCCCATATCTATTCCTGAGCGTCTCAGCGTCCTTCGGGGATGCTACCGTGACGGAGAAACGCGCATATCCTTTGGAATCTGCGAGCTCCGCACCCCTAACCATGTCAAGGGGCACCGTCTCCACATCCAACACGTTCTCGCGGCCGACGGCATCCAGTACCGTCTGCAGCGGGGAGGTCTCCACCAGGCCGGATATCCTGCCGCACATGCCTTGGAGCAGAGCGGGTTCCGTAATCACGGCGGTACCGCAGCCGTCCGCGGCCACCACTGCGGCGTCCAGTTCGCCGTTCTCCAACGCGGTGCTGAGTATCTCGGATACCCCGAACGTGACGTAGTCGCCGGCACGTACGACCCTGTTCTCGGTACAGAACCCGAAATCCCTTATGCGGAATTCCATGTTCTCGCAGATCTTCTCCGGGGTTATGGCACCCATGTCCATCAGTTTCCTGAACAGCGGACAGTACTCCAATTCCGGTTCGCCCACCTCGACGACCTCGCCGTCGACGATGACGACCCTGGTCATCCCTATGGCCTCGAAGACGTGCCTTCCGCCCTTGCCCGTCACATCATGTCCTCCAGTATCCTGATGGCATTGACACAGTATCCCGGGCTTTTTCTGAACAGATCCGTGGCGCCGAGCATCATGATCTCATCGAAGGTGTCAACTCTCCGTCCCAGAAGTTCCGGGCACGACGTTTTTCCGTTCATCTCGGCGAAACGCCTCAAGAACTCATCCCTCTTGGCGAACACCTGCGATTTCGTCATCAGGTCGCCGGGTTCGGCGTTCCCGTATCTCAGCCCTAATGCCATTATCTCACCCGAGGCGGCACCGCACATGCCCCTCTGGGCCATGCCTATGCCGAAGCATGATACCACGGCGTATGCCTGTTCCTTCGTCATACCCAATCTCTCCGACACCGCGCCCAGGACTATCTGGGAGCGGTCGAATCCCTGTTTGAATAATCTGTCCACTTCCATCTCAGTCAGCATTCGCCTCACCCACCATAGGTTCCTTGATCCCTTTCTCCAGCCATCTGGTCATGGTCCTCTTGGCATTATCGTAGTTCATATCGGTAAGGCTGCTGTCGGCCCATCCGTCCCCAAGTTTGGTCCTCACCAAGTGGTATTTCTCGGTGAACTCGTCGATGTTGCGGTCGAAGTTCTCCTGATCGCCCATGCCCGTCTGCACCTCCATGACCTCCGTGTAGCCTGCCATGTCCAGGATGATCTTCATTATATCCGTGTTCTTGGTGTCCAATCCGTTGAACAGTTCCATCGACGAGAGGAATCCCTCGAAGTTGCTTGCCATTGCAGGCGTGAAATACAGCCTGCCGGGATACTTCCTGAGAAGGTTCAGATATCTGTCCGTACCGCCGATATGTATGCAGATGCAGTCGTCGCAGATGCTCCCGTCCCTGTTCCTGAAGATCATCACGGGTATCGGTATGTTGACCGACGCCCATCTGCATATGTTGTCCAGCCCCCTTCCGCATCTTCCGTAGTACAGCATTATCGAATCCACGGACCTGAACATGGTGACTATCTGGTTGGTGACCTCCATGTTCAGCATGTTTATGTCCTCGTGCAGGCCCATGAACATGACCCAGATTATGACGGAGAACCTCTCTTTGTCGAAATCCCCCGACAGCGCCTTGGTCTGCGAGATCTTCTCGTATCTTATGCCGTGCTGTCTGAGTTTGGGGATGATCGTCTTGTTGAATGAAGAATTCACAAGATATACGTCATCGATCTCCGGATCGTTCTCGATGTTGTAGATGGCCTCATCCTCGAGCATCGGACACACTATCATCCCGAGCCTGCCCTTGGTCATGATATGTCATCCGCTTATGCATTGATAAACGGAAAAGTCGCGTGCCGGGTACCAGGTTTCGCGGGAGATACCGAGAAGATATTATCCCTGTTGTCAGATACTTGCGCATGGAAGATAAGGAGAAGGTCTGCAAGGTCATCGACACCTATCTTTCCATCTTCGGCAACAGATGGAACCTTCTGATACTAAACGAACTGTTCTACGGGCCGAAGAGGTTCAACGAGCTCAAACGTGCGCTGTCTCCCATAACTCAGACGGTTCTCACCAGACATCTGAAGCTTCTCGAGGACATGAACGTCATAGAACGTAAGGTCCTCTCGGATACTCCCCCATCGGTCTATTATGCGATCTCCAAGGAAGGCTATTCGATGATACCGTCCATGATGGCTTCCTACGAATGGATAATCCAACATGTGCCAGAACTGAAATGATGATCTCTGGTACAAGGTCATCGGATCGGTTCATTCTCTGAGATGTTCCGGCAGTCTGTTCTTCTCCGGCGGCAGCTCCGCGACCAGATCCGCGATGGTTGTTCTTGTCATATCGTCGAGCATCGCATCTCTCGCCGACTCGAATTTGGGCTGCAGGATATCATGTATGTCCCTGCCCACAGGACAGGCGGGATTGGCATCATACATCCTGAACATGCAGTCCACATCATCGGTCTGCGTGGCCAGGAACACATCTCTTAATGTTATCTCAGAGGCGGGACGGGCAAGTTCCGGCCTCTTCCTCCCCTGGCCGGTCCTCAGGAGCCCCGCCTTGCTAAGTTTCACGAATACGTTGCGCACGATGACGGGGTTGCAGCCAACGCTTCTGGCAACCTTGTCGCTGGTCATATTGTCCTCTTGGAAGAAGGCCACCAGCATCAGGGAATGGATACCCACCGTGTACTGCGAATCCGATCTCATTCCGTCTCTCCGCCGATCATTTCCTTGCATTTCCTGTACAGGTCCTCGGTCGGCTGGAGGTCCGCCCATCCGGGTTCGGCCACCTTGATGGACAGCCCCATCCTCTCCGACACGTTCTGAAGATCCGATTCGAAGTGATCCCTGTCGCCGATGCCCGTATCGAGTTTCAGGATGTGCTTGTATCCGCCCAGTCTCAGGAGCCACCTCATGTAGCCGTCGTGTCCGGGTTCGATGCCGAGCACCTCTCTCATATCGTCCGTGATGGCATCCTCTCTCATCTCCTTGTCCGAATCGGAATTCATGAACTCATCGTAATTGGAGGCCATGGCAGGGAAGACGAACATGTGTCCCGCGTACTTCTTCTCCATCTCCAGGTATTTGGGTCCGCCCGCGATGTTCACACCGACGCAGTCGTGACAGAGCTCTCCGTTCTTGTCACAGAATGTCGCACTGGGCTTCAGCCCCTGGGATTCGCACCATTTAGGAATGTTCCATTCGTAGTTGCCGCAGGTCCCGAGATAGAATCCGATGGCATCCACATAGGGCTGCATCATGCGCGTTATCTCCTCTACGCGGATCTTCAGGACGCTGGGGGTGCCGTGGAGGCCGAGTTCGGTGCAGTAGATGATGATGCCGTAATCGCTTCCGTCCGGCCCCTTATTCCCGCTCACGATGTCCGTGTCCCAATCCAGGACCTCGAACGGGATGCCCGCCTTCCCGAGCTTGGATATGATCGAACCGTTGTTGACGGTCTTGATGATAACGATATGTTTCTCCTCGGGATCCTTGGAGAGGCTGTATACGAGATTGTCATCCAGCATTGGGCATATCACAATGCCCAGTCTTCCTTTTGTCATAAAAATTATTACAGGT
>JAFSYZ010000067.1 GCA_017455785.1 Candidatus Methanomethylophilaceae archaeon | reverse complement strand
GGACGTGGAATAAGATGACCGTCCGATCCTGATGCGAAGGACCGAGGCCGAGGCAGCGGCAACCGAATGGGCTGTGAAACAGCACGGGCATAGCGTAAGCTATGCCAACATTGATGAATAATGACGAAGATTAGGCTCCGCTAGCTCAGTTTTAATGGAATAAGATGCTGGCTAGTGATAGGAGTGGGCCTATCCGGATTTGAACCGGAGTCAATGGCTCCCAAAGCCACAAGTATACCAAGCTAGCCCATAGGCCCACGTTCGAGAATGTGATATGTGAACGGTAATTAATGCTTTTGCTCAGAGACGTGTTTCGACAGCTGTTCCCTCAACAGTTTCACGGCGTTGCCCCTGTGGGACATGGTGTTCTTCTCCTCCACGGAGATCTCCGAGAACGATCTTTTACCGTCGGGACTGAATATAGGGTCGTAACCGAATCCGCCGTCCCCTCTCTCCTCATGAAGTATCGTACCGCGGCATCTTCC
Source organism: Candidatus Methanomethylophilaceae archaeon (assembly GCA_017455785.1). GTDB lineage: Archaea > Thermoplasmatota > Thermoplasmata > Methanomassiliicoccales > Methanomethylophilaceae > Methanarcanum. The sequence continues at coordinate 2,350 of JAFSYZ010000067.1, read as the reverse complement.
TGTGACAACGATCGTCTCGCCGTCGATGTCGCACCCGATGCAGCATCTGAACTCCGCACCGCGGTCTTTGATGTCTTTCATGAGTGTCAGTATACCCTGGTTCCCGATGGTCTTCTGACCGTATGCGGAATACACCCCGGGGAATCCCTTCAGGGCATCTATGAATAGTCCCGAATCATCTATGATGAAATCCCTCAGGCCCTTGGCGCGCAGTTCGGCCATACCCTTCTCCACAACTTCTTCCAACTCGGACGTCTGGATCTCATCGTATGGGATGTGATGGTGCTCCATCTCGATGCCCATGTCGTCGAACGCTTTCTGGTATTCTCTTACTTTACCGGGATTGGATGTCAGTACCTTCAGTTTCATGTGTATCTCGCCCTCCCTTTGATCTCCTCGACCTTCGCCATTACCTGTGGTGCGATGGTCATCTCGTCCTTGTACGCTGTCAATATGATATCGAAGGCACCGTCTATAGTGGAGTGTGCTGATGTGAACGCCCTCTCCAGAAGTCTGATGTCCACACCCATCTGTTCGATATCCACTCTCGTGTCTCCCATGGAGAAATCGATCATGCAAATCTCGTCACCCACCATGATCATGTTCGATGTGGTGAGGTCGCCGTGGGATATCTTATTGTTATGCAGCTTGGCGATCATGCTCCCGATCTTCCTGCAGATCTCATCCGTCCTTTCGGGATGCTCATCGAGGATATGCTTCACACTCTCCCCGTCCATGTACTCCATGGTGATCTCTTCGTTCTCCAGGTCCACATCGTAGATGATCGGGGATCTGACACCCGCCTTACGGGCATCCACCATCACCCTCACTTCGGTCCTGGTGCGGAGCATCCTCAGATGTCTGTCGAGATCGGGGTGGCGGTATCCTTTCTTCACCCTAGACTTCACCACAGCCGGTCTTCCCAGATACTCTGTAAGACGTACCGTGGCCTCGGCTCCTCTCCCGATCTCGGTGCTCTCCATGTCCGCAAAATCAAAAAGGCAATTCTTATAACTTCCGAATCAGATGCGCATTCAGGTGTTTTAGATGAAATACACGATTACAGGCGACAATCTCCAGTTCGTGAACATTCAGATAGAGTCTGGAGAGACCATCAAGGCCACAGCCGGTGCCATGAGATATATGACAGGGAATGTCAACATGGACACCAAGATGGAAGGCGGATTCATGAAAGGTCTCAAGAGGGCCGTCTCAGGCGAATCGCTCTTCCTCGCCAAGTTCCGTGCAGAGGGCGGTTCAGGTATCGTCGGTTTCGGCGGTGACGCACCTGGTAAGATCATGGACCTCGACATCGGGAAGGGAACATGGCTCGTCCAGAAGACAGGATATCTGTGCTCCGAGGAGAGTGTCGATCTCGACATCGCATTCCAGAAGAAGCTCGGTTCCATATTCTTCGGCGGTGAGGGTCTCATCATCGAGAAGCTCAGCGGAAGCGGTATCGCATTCATCGGTGCATGCGGTGACTTCAACGTTGTCGACCTGAAGCCCGGGGAGCAGTACAAGGTTTCAACAGGTAACGTCGTTGCATGGCAGGAGTCCGTCAAGTACGACATCACTGCGACAGGAAGCATCAAGACCTCACTGTTCGGCGGAGAAGGGTTCTTCATGACCACACTCACCGGACCCGGTAAGATCATCCTGCAGTCCATGACGCTCGGACACCTTGCGATGGCACTCTACCCCTACCTACCTAAGGACAACTCGTGATCGTATGGATCCTAACGCAGTGAGAAAGGAATCGAACACCAAGTCCACGCTGTACCTGTTGCTGGGAGTGGTGCTGATCGTCGCGGCCATTGCTGCCGTGGCGTACGCATTCGCCACCAACCCGGACCTCGTGCAGAACACGGTGACGGTGATCGTCGTCCTTCTGATAGCCATCCTCGTCATCGGTATCGCGATCGCAATAATCGCGTTCTTCGTCGCCATCCCCTACTATGCGAGGGGCAGGGAGATCCAGACGGATATGGCGTATGACATCGACGACGTCAAGGAAGTCGACGGCAAGATGGTGGAAGAAGAGAAGAAGTGATTCTTCCCTCCACTCCAAACCTTTTACTATCTTCCTTTCTATATCCTTAGTGTGAAGAGGATTCCAACTGGGTGCGGTACTTTCGATGGTCTTCTGGGCGGCGGTCTCGAGAAGGGCAGTGTCACATTGCTCTACGGCGAGGCAGGTACCGGTAAGACCAACTTCGGTCTTCAGACGGCATACAACGTCGCCAGGTCCGGGTTCAAGACCGCATACGTTGACACCGAAGGATTATCATCCGACAGGATAGAGCAGATCTTCGGCGAGAGGGAGTACATCAAGGACCTCCTTGTTTTC
>JAFSYZ010000066.1 GCA_017455785.1 Candidatus Methanomethylophilaceae archaeon | reverse complement strand
GACCATCTCCCTGAAGTCATCGTCCACCAATGCTCCGACGGACATCACCATGATGTCCACACCGCGGCCGACGGTCTTGGTGAGGATGTCCTTGGCGGCCACCTGCGATGCTGCCTCGATGACTAAGTCACAGTGATACAGCTCGTCCTCGACCGAATCGACAACAATGGCTTTGTTCAGACCCTCAGCAAGCTTGTTGGCCTTCTCCTTCTTGAGGTCGATGAGATATATCCTCTTGACCTCGTCCATCTCGTCTGCGGCCTTGGCGAGCTTGCTGCCGATGACACCGCATCCTACGATCGTAATGCGCATGGACGGTGTAACCGTGCTCTTGGATTTTTAATGTGTTGATGGCCCGATGCCTGCATCCGTTCCATCGATGATCTCCCAATGCCCCCTGGTCCCTCCGATCCTGCGTATCCTGCCGCTCTCACGCATCCCTCTAAGATGATTGGATACTGTTGCCACAGATACGCCCAGTCTCAAGGCCGTCTCGGGTATGGTGATGCGCGGATTCTTCATTATCTCGGCAATGATCCTTTCATCCAGATCCTTCCTGTTGACAACAGGACGGGTCTGAAGATCGAATGTGATCGTGTCCTTTTCGGTATCTTCGATGATCAAAGGTTCGACACCATACATCCTCATCCAGATATTACAGATCATGTTCACTCCGACGCCGGCGCGTTCCACCATACCTATCATCGAGAACATCTTTGCCATGACACCGTTACGGGGATCGCTCTCCCCACCTCCCTTCGCAATATCCAGGGGGATACGGAATATCCCGGAATTCGACATCGTCAATGAATCGTCCCTCTTGACCACTTTTACCGTGAGATTACCGAAATAATCTGCATGTATCAGTGAATTCAGGAGACATTCCCTCACGGCCTTCCTGTCATCGGTGTCATCTATCCTTCTCATATCGGAACCTATGACGAGCGGTCTGTCAAGATCCGATGTCAATCTATTGGCAATCTTCACGAAATAATTGAACACGTTGCCTTCCCAGGTCCCATCGCCCGTCACCAGACGATATATCCATGCCTTATCCCCGTTACGATATTCCTGATAGTCCAACTTATAGTTCGGAAATGAACGGTATATGACATACTCCTTCCCGAACATCAGCAATCCGGCCACGGTCAGTATGTTCTTCCCGTCCTTCACTACGACCGCACCGATCCTCTTCGCGAATTCCTCATCCGACAGACCTCTCCACGGATGATCTGGTGATGTTACTGAAAGGTAATTTCTGTAAGCGTGGAACGTCTCCATATCGATATCCTCGAAAGCCGTTTCTTCCAGCAGAGTGGAATCGTATGAGATGTAACTCTGATCCCTGAGCATCGATGCGATCTCCGGCAATTTACACCTGTAATCGCCCTCTCCGTTACGTTTGAACGTTCCCGTATCCAAATCCCTGTGGAAAATAGGACGGATGTACCTGTCAGCCTGCGGAACATCGATTATTATCAGCGTCTTGTCTCCGATGTCGTATTTCCAGATATCCTTCTCAGACAGTATGTTATGGTTGACGACCTCGCTGTTGTTCAGATTGTTCCATAATTCCTGGATGCGCAATTCGGATTTTGGTACACCTTCTACTTCCTTGCTCTCATCGTTGATCCCGATGATGATACGTCCGCCGACCGTGTTGGCGAATGCCGAATATGTATCCCAGGTACTTTTTGGAATCCCTTTCAGTGCTGATTTGAATTCCAGTTTCAATCCTTCATTGCCCTGATAGATGCCGTCGATTATCGGAAGGGATTCCATGAATCAGTATAGTTATCCATATATTTAATAGAATTTATTCTTATAATTATTTGAATTGTTAACATAATTATATGAATATTCACATAATTAATAGAATAGATTACCACAATTTATGTGAATCATTTGTATAATCGAATGTATCGATTGAACGATGATGAACTCCGTTCCGACATATCCTTTCTCTCTGAGGATTGGATGGATACCATCATCATGATCGTCTTGGTTGCATTTTTGAAAATTTCGTCTTGTTTACCACCCAGACATCGGATGATGACTAAGCAACAAATCACATGATGGTATTGATATCCACCGGATACGTGTCGGTGACGGACAAAGGGGTGTTGGTGGTG
>JAFSYZ010000065.1 GCA_017455785.1 Candidatus Methanomethylophilaceae archaeon | reverse complement strand
TCCCGATGTTGATGAAGAGATCGGTTATCATATCCCGACCTCCTTCGCCGGGGTGAACGACCCGTCCGAATTGTTACCTATTATCAAGGTGGTGTCGATCAATGTCCAGAAGTTGCCCCCTATCCCTGAGTAGTAGATCACGTTGTACTCGTCCACATAGTATGTATTGTTCACATCGCTGGAGTAGATGGTACAGAACCTGTGCCCGGTGATCGTGTTCACATCCACATCACCGACGATCTCGCATCTGGATGCCATCTCTTCAGTGAAATATATCTTGCTCAAGAATTCGGCCTTGGACATCTTCACTGTACTTGATGAACCGTTCAGTAACACATCGACGGTCAGATTATCGCCGTCGATCGACGTTACGGTCAATTTCTGGGTGTGTGAGGTTGTCGACTTGAAGAGGATGAAATCCCCGACCTGCAGATCCTGACGTATCTGCCCCTGACGATCCGGGACCACGAAGGTCATTGTGAGCAGGATGATCACCACTACCACAGTGACGGTCAGCATCACGACCCTCTTCTTATCGGACAGCAGATTCGTCAGCGCACCCATTCTCCATCCCCCTCCGATAACATCACTTGAAGAATCTCATCGCCTTGAGGGCCTTGAAGGCCTTGTCTATGTACTGTTCGGTGATCAGCGGCCATGAGAATCCCAATCTGTATAGGGCCTTCACCGTATATGACTCATCGGCCGCCACGAACCTCCTGACCTCTCCGGCATTGCCGAGATAGCTGATCAGACCTGAAACGTACTCTCCCTTGGACTCATCCTTCAATGCTTCGGAGAATCTTTCATTGAAGACCTTCTTCGAGACCACCTCCACGGGCATGTCGTTGTCCCTCATCACCTTGAGCACGTTGGCCATGTGCACCTTGTGGCAGTTGTTCACGTGGAACACTGTGAACTGCGGGGGCGTACCGGCCAATATGACGACGGCCTTCGCCACCATGTCGATCGGTGAGAACTCGACCTTCACATCCATATCCGTCACGGGGAAGAATCCCAATTTGACGTATGATTTCATCTGTTTCATGAACGCATTCGTCTGGAAGTTGATCTGGAACTCACCGTCGCTGTCACGGCTCATGAGGTTACCGACACGGATGATCTTCGCCTTCAGTCCCGACGGGATGGCGTCGATCATTATCTTCTCCGCCATGTACTTCGAATGGGCGTACTTGTTCTCCAAATCCTGACCGATGTCCAACTCGTTCTCCTTCAGACATCTGTCGTTGGGTATGCTGCCGTTGACCGACTCACCCGCAACGCTCTCGGTGGAGATCTGCACCAGTGTCGCACCTGTCTTTATCGCCACATCGATCAGGTTCTTCACACCGCCGACGTTGACCCTCTCTATCGAATCGTCCACGGCGAAGTGCTTCACTACCGCGGCGCAGTTGATGATAGTATCAAATTCACATCCCTTGAGCTTCTCCATTAGTGCGGGATCGGTGATGTCGCTGTCGATGACCGACACGTTGTCCAACACCTTCTCATCGACCATCCCTCCGAAGTAGTACATGAACATGGTCCTCACCCTCTCTTCGGCGGACTGGTCCTTACCTCCCCTGACGATGCAGTAGACGTGCTTCGCATTCCTTCTCAGAAGTTCGTACAGCACGTGCGAACCGAGATATCCGGTAGCACCTGTGAGCAGTACCTTACGTGGTTTGTGTGAACCTATTCCATCCAACCTCTCGGGTATGTTGGATGCCAGCGGACCGCTGTCGACTGTCCTGTCATCCTCCTCTGCGACGGCCTCACCGCTCTGTGCGGCTATGAACTTGGCAAGCTTCTCCGGTGTGGGGTTATCGAATATGTTCTTGTACACCAGTGGGAAACCGGCGTTCATACAGCTCAGTACAAGCTTGGAAGCGGATATCGACGTACCTCCGATGGAGAAGAAGTCGTCGTCCGCGTAGACGGTATCCAATCCCAATATGGTCTTGAATATCTCGCAGAGCTTCTTCTCCGTATCCGTCCTGGGCATCCTGCCTTCCACACGAGATGATTCGGGTTTGGGAACGGGCAGCTTGCGCTTATCGACCTTGCTGTTCACATTCAATGGGATCTTGTCGATCTGCATGGTGACCGCGGGCACCATGTACGGAGGTTTCCTCTCCGATATGAATGCATTAAGACTGTCAACATCGACCTTCTTATCCGATACCACGTACGCTGCGATGAACTTCCCTCCCGATGGGGAATCGAATGCGGCTACGGTCGCATCCTTGATGTCAGGGTATTCCCTGATGACCTTCTCCACCTCGGTCAGTTCGACCCTGAATCCTCTGACCTTCACCTGTCCGTCGTTCCTTCCGATACATTCGATGTTACCGTCGGGCAGCCATCTGACAATATCACCCGTACGGTAAGCACGAGCGTACCTCGGATTCTTGGTGAATGGGTTCCTTATGAACACCTCCGATGTCTTCTCAGGTCTGTTCAGATATCCTCTCGATACCTGCGGTCCTGCCACGTACAATTCACCTAAGGCACCCACGGGCAGAAGATGTCCGTTCTTATCGACGACATAAGCCTTGGTGTTGTCGTTGGGCCTGCCTATCGGACACAGCGGATTGTCGTCACGTACATGGTAACATGTGACGTAAACGGACGTCTCCGTCGGACCGTAGATGTTGACGAAATCTATTCCGGGAACAGGATTCACGGGGACAAGTTTCTCCCCTCCGACCAGGAAGTGCTTCAGCGTCTTGCACTTGGTCATGGTGATGAACTGTCTCCCGACCTGCGTGGTCATAAAGCCGTGTGTAATTCCATTATCTATGAAATACTGGTCCACCTGCGGCAGGTCGAGACGCATGTCCTCTGGTATTATATGCAGTTCCCCACCGTTACATAGGGCGGTGAATATGTCCATCATGTTCGCATCGAAACCGTAGCTAGCATATGATGCGGTACGCATCCTGTTGCTCGCCTCTAATGTACGTGAATAGTGGTTGATTATCGATCTCACGTTACCGTTCTCGAGCTCGCATCCCTTCGGTGTTCCCGTCGTTCCGGATGTGTACAATATCGTGAATGCATCCTCGGGGTTGCAGTAGATGTCCTCCACCTCACCATCAGGCAATTCCATGATCTCGTCGATGAACAGCACATCGCCGTTGTACTCATCTAATATGTCACGCATGGAACGGTCCATGATCACCAGTTTGGCACCGGAATCCTTCACCATGAAGTTGAGCCTCTCCTTGGGATACGACGGATCCAGCGGCTGATATGCGGCACCGGATCTGATTATACCGATTGTAGCTAACGCGATCCACTCGCACCTCGGTACCAGGACGGAGACGTAGTCTCCGATTCCGATACCCTTAGACTGCAGGTACGCACATATCTTTGCCGATATCCTGTCCAGATCCGAATAGGTGTACTTCTTGTCCCTGAAGCAGACGGCCTTCGCATCTGGGGTCTCCTTCATCCAACCCTCTATCAATTCGTAGGGCGGGCTAAGGTCCTGATCCTCCTCCGTCCTGTTGAAACGCTCCAATACCGCTCTGGATTCGTCGTCGAGTATATCGACATCGGCCAACTCATCCATCCTGGTGAATCCCTTCACGGCATTGTCGAAGGAATTGACGATGCTCCTGACGAAATCCTCGCTGTACAGTGCCTTGTCATATTCACATTCATAGTGTATCCTTCCGTCCATGATGGATATCATCAATGTGATCGGGCTCTTGACCTGGTCCAAGGACAGACGTACCGATTCCGCGGGATATCCGCAGAGCGAATCGAATGCGAACATCTCTCCCTGGTATACGAACAGGATATCCGACCTCACGGAATACTCCCTGCTCACTTCCGAGAAGGACATGACACTGTTGGACATGCTGTCCATCAGCTGTTCCGAGATGCTCTTGACGTAATCCGCTGTCCTTCCAGCGACCTTGCACATCACGGGGATGGTCTTGACCATCATCGCCACGGTCTCGGAGGTACGTGAATCGTCCCTTCCGTTGTACACTGTGGTGAATATCGGTTCGTCCGTACCGCAGAACTTGCTCAGTATGAATCCGAGGACGGAGCACATCGCACCGTTGATTGTGACTCCTATTTTATCACAGTATCCCTTCAGATCGCCGACGTCCGAACCGTCGACTACGATCATACCCAGTCCGTGTCCTTTGACGTACAGATCCGACCTAGGCAGGATGTCCGTCTCGCAGCCTGACAGGAGCCTGTCGTAGTACTCCCCGGCCTTCTTCAGTGCATCCTCGGTCCTCGCATCCTTCTCCGAAAGGACCACCTCGAATCCTGTGAGCTGTTCCTTCGGGATCTCCTCTCCAAGGTATGCCTTGGTTATGGAGCCCAGGAACACCTTCAGCGATGTACCGTCGGATACTATGTGATGCGTGTCCGCGAACAGATACCTGTCCTTCTGGGTCTCTATTATCTTGATCCTGAACAGCCTGTCGCCGATGATGTTGTACGGCTGTACGAGTTCCTTCTCCGCCTTAGAGATGTCGTCTACTGATTCGACGGTTATATCGTCGGCGGTGAAGTCCTCTGTATCCTTCCTGCTCATACGTGGATCTCCCGTCTTGTCGAGGAAGATCCTCGTGCGCAGGAGACTGTGGGCGTCCACCGCCTTGATGATGGCTTCCTTTAGCTTACCGATATCGATCTCCTTCGATATCTTGAGAAGCAGAGGGATGTTGTACATGGTGCTGCCGGGATTGGCAATGCATTCGACGAAGATTCCCTCCTGTGTCTTCGACAGCGGATAATCATCCTGCTCCTCGTACTCCTTGGACGGTGACCTTGACGTTATCAACGCCTCAAGTTTACGTACAGTGGAGTTGTCCTTCAGGTCCTTGATCTGCATGTCGACCTTGAACTCGTTGTACAACAGGACGTTGAGACGTATCGTCGTTATTGACGTCAATCCTATGGAGTAAAGGTCGGAATCTATACCGAACGCATCAGTGCCTATGACGTCATTCACGATGTCGAATATCCTCTGCTGGGTATCATTCTCCGGAGGTGTCAGGTCCTCTGCCTCGATCTTGGGCTGCGGCAGTTTCCTCCTGTCCACCTTGCTGTTAACATTCAATGGGATCTTATCGATCTGCATGGTGACCGCGGGCACCATGTAGGGCGGTTTCCTCTCTGATATAAATGAATTGAGCGAGTTGATGTCCACCTTCTCGTCCGACACCACATATGCAGCGATGAACTTGCCTCCGGACGGTGCATCAAACGCTGCAACGGTCGCATCCTTGATGCCTGGGTATTCTCTTATGACCTTCTCCACTTCAGTCAATTCTATCCTGAATCCCCTGACCTTCACCTGGCCGTCGTTCCTTCCGATGTACTCGATATTACCGTCCGGCAGCCACCTGACGATATCACCCGTACGGTACGCACGCGAGTATACTGGGTCATTCGAGAATGGATTCCTTATGAATACCTCCGATGTCTTGTCCGGCCTGTTCAAATAACCCCTTGCCACCTGCGGTCCCGCCACTATGAGCTCACCGAGCATCCCGATGGGGAGGTTGTGACCTTTCTTGTCCACCACATAGACCTTAGTGTTTCTGTTGGGCTTACCTATTGGACACAGGGGATTGTCGTCCTTCACATCATAACACAGGACGTAAACGGTGGTCTCCGTAGGTCCATATCCGTTCACCATCCTCAGCCATTCCGGCGGATTGACCGGGACGAGTTTCTCCCCTCCGACCATCAGGTTCTTAAGCGTCTTACATTGGGTGAGGATAGCGAACTGCCTACCGACCTGTGTCGTCATCAGACTGTGTGTGATCTTGTTCTCGATGAAGTAGCGGTCCATCGCCATGAGGTCAAGGCGTATGTCCTCCGATATTATGTGCAGCTGCGCACCGGAACAGAGGGCTGCGAACAGGTCCATCATGCTCGCATCGAAACCGTAACTCGCATAGTTGGCCACACGGCTCGTCTCATCGATACAGATGGCCTTGGTGTGGTGGTTGATGAATGATGTCAGATTACGGTTCTCGATGATACATCCCTTCGGAGTTCCCGTCGTTCCCGATGTATACAGGATCGTCACCGGATCCTCCGGTCTGATGTCGTAATTCACATCCTCGGCTTCGTCTTCATAATCATCATCCGGTTCCATATCGGGAACCACTTTTTTCGGTACCAATCCGTTGATCTCATCGGTGTAGAGGACGGGACCGTCATACTCCTTCAGCCTGCCCCTCAGCGAACGGTCGGCTATCAGGAGTTTGGCACCGGAATCCTTGATCATGAAGTTCAATCTCTCATCTGGGTATGATGGATCCAACGGCTGGTATGCCGCACCAGACCTGATGATTCCCACGGATGCGATCGTCACGAACTCGTTCCTTGGTATGAGGACGGAGACGAAATCCTCACGTCCGATGTGTTTACCGTTGATGTATGCAGCTATCGCAGCTGTCAGCTTATCAAGGTCGCCGTAGGTGTATGTCCTTCCGCATGATACAGTGCTGATAGCTTCAGGAGTCTCCTTCATCCATCTCTTGATCTTAGCGAAGGGTGTGATCGAGAGGTCCTGATCCTCCTCGGTCCTGTCGAAACCATCGATCATCACCTTGGATTCGTCATCCATTAGATCGATGTCATCCAGGTGCTCCTTCACCAGGAACTCCTCTGCCGCCTTGACGTAGATACGGACCAATGACTCCACGAAATCTTCTGTGTACATGTCCGAACGGTAGGTCACACGTATGGAGTACTCTCCCTTCGAGGAATCCCTGTCATACACCTCGACGATAAGAGCGGATTCAGGGATGAATCCGTCATCGAAGACCATCTTGGCATCGTCCAGGTAACCTTCCATGAGGGTGTAGTCCAGGATGTTCTTCTGATATGCTATCGTGATGTCGCCGTTCAACCCGAACTCGTTGGCCAGGTCGATGTATGATACCGCATCGTTCTCATAGGCGCCCTTCTGCTGCCTGTTGGATTCGGATACGATTTCCTTGATGGACGGATTCGATGCCATCTTCGTCACCAACGGTATGGACCTTACGAACATCGACACCGTGTTGGCATTCTCCGGACGCCTCCCGTGATAGATGGTGCTGATGAAAGACTCATCCTTCCCGCTCATCTTACCGACGATGACACCGAGGACGGATGTGAAGAACGCCGTACGGCTGATGCCTGCATCGTTACGTAGCTTCTTGAACGCCTTCTCATCCAAAGTGAAATGTCTGTCCATCATACCCATGGACGGGACATCTGAGTAGACATCCCTGGGAGGGAGCGAATACGCCTCTATCCCGTCCAGGAACTGGCGGTAGAATGCCATTGATGATTCATATCTCTCCTTCGGAATGCTCTCTTCATACGCCACCTCATCCGCCATGGTGAACGATTCCGTCGGAACATCCATCCCGTTGTACGCCTTGGACAGGTCCGATGACAGCACGAACATCGAACTCCCGTCGTAGACAAGATGGTGTATGTCCTCCAGCAGATAGTTACCGGAGGGTGTCTCGAATATATCGAACCTTGACAGCAGATCCTTCTTGAGATCGAATGGTACAATGGGCGATTTCCTGAGGTCCTCGAACTCCTTGTCTGTCATCCTGTGTCTGTTCACAGGAACATCGAGACCGAACTCCTGGATGGGAAGGCCGTCATCACCGATGATGATACGTGTACCAAGGCTCGGATGCGCCTTCACTACCTTGTGTAACGCCTCAGTCAGTCTGACAAGATCCACACTGTCGGGCAACCTTCCCATGATCGGGAGGTTGTACCTTGTGGATTCGGGGTTCTGGACACATTCTAGGTAGATTCCATACTGGACCTTGGTCAATCTTGATCTCATAATATCACGTGCTGTCAGAATCGATAGTCTGTTCGATATCAAACAGACCTGTATCTTTTCGATACGATATAAAGTTGAATAAAACTAACGAAAATAAGTAACTGAGAATGAAATTGATACAAAAGGGACCGCAATGTACCCGGGGACGTCCCCCGGGCCTGCCTTGCGGCATACCGTGCTGACGAAGCATCATAGTGGTGTATCGCTACGAACCGTACGCACGTGGTGTACGGTTCCGGCACCGAGACATTGCTGTCTCCGCTGTTACGCTGGTGCCGCCCGTTCTATGACCCCGGAACACCATGCAACACAGGTTATGTTGCGGACCAATCCGGCTAACGTTATTACACGATGAGCCGACAACGTTATTTGCGCTGTCTTTACGCCCTTGTGAGGCGCCGGACCCTTTGTCAGGCTTCGAACTCTGACGCTGAGAGCTGCTTCAACCCCCTACTTCTTGGGCTGGGGGCAGATGAGCTGATGATCCCGGTTGCCCGGTCACCGCGCACCTTCCATGGCATGATACTCGCGTATCGCCTGGTGAATGATCCCCGCACCGCTCTCGATCTACGAAATCGTGCTTATGCGTGGACTCCGGTTCCCGTCCCCCATATCGCTATGAGGCGGTCGTCCGTACGTGGCTGCATGTTTGGTGCAGTA
>JAFSYZ010000064.1 GCA_017455785.1 Candidatus Methanomethylophilaceae archaeon | reverse complement strand
ATCTGTCTGGCCAAGGAGGCCGACATCTACCTTATCGATGAACCTTCAGCATATCTGGATTCGAATCAGAGGATGAACGCCGCAAGGACCATCAGGAGGATGATGGAGAAATCTGGAAAGAGCGGAATGATCATCGACCACGACATGTACTTCCTCGACATGGTATCGGATTCCATGATGGTGTTCGGAGGGGATCCGGGACACCAGGGTGAGGCTGATGGACCATTCGACATGAGGGAAGGTATGAACAGGTTCCTGAAGGCCGTCGATATCACATTCAGGAGGGATGCGGAATCCCACAGACCTAGGATCAACAAGCCCGACTCGAGATTGGATAGGGAACAGAAGTCCAAAGGAGAGTACTACTATGCCGATCCGAACGCCAGTGGTAAGGCTTAAGATTTAGGCATACCATAATCCTACGGAGACGAAGAATGCTATCCAAGGCTGACACCCACGTCCACACGTATTATTCAGGATATACCAAATATGGCATCCTGAAATTCCCGGAATCGGTGGAGACACCTGAGATGCAGGTTGAGAATTCCCGCAGATGCGGGATGAACACACTGTGCGTTACAGATCATGATGCTGTCAGAGGAGCATTCATCGCCAAAGAATACGCCAAGAAGTATGACGATTTCACTGTCATCATCGGAGAGGAGATCACCACGGCCGACGGTGAGGTCCTTGCCTACGACCTGAATGAATTGATCCCGCCGATGCTTTCCATCGATGAGACGATGGACAGGATCAGATCGCAGGATGCACTAGCAGTAGCACCACATCCATTCAGTTTCTACGTTCCCTGTCTGAAGGACCGTATATTCGATCTGGACCTTGATGGTATAGAAGCTATCAACGGAGGACACGTGGATCCCTATACCAATCATCATGCACAGAAGGTCCTATCCGAGAATCCAGGTAGATGGGCCCCCATGTCGGGGAGCGATGCACACTCCAGATACACGATGGGATACAATTGGACAGAGTATGAGGGTTCAGGCGAGGAGGACTTCAGAAAGGCCCTCAAGAACAAGACGACCAAACCCTGCGGTGTCCCTGCACCGGTCTTCACACAGGTACAATGGAGTGTTCAGGTGACTATTGGTGCTCAGAAGCTCATGATCCAATCACTGAGAAGGAAACTCGAGCCGATCCCTGAGAATCCCCTCATTGACAAAGTACTCAGGATATCCGATCTGAAAAGGGTAGCCGGACTGATCGGCGGTGCGATGTATGTCATGCCACCAATGCCTTTTATGGGAGCCATCGCAGCTACCACTTGGCTCAAACGTCAGGCCAATGCCCTTCTAAAGAAGGAATGACCATGGAATGTGATGCATACAAAATCGTGGTCTACATCCCGGAGGAATTCTCAGAAGAACTGATGCTGAAGATCAACGAGGCGATCACACCATTCTACGATGGTTATGACATGTGCTTCTCCATATCCAAGGTGACTGGTACATGGAGGCCTCTGCCCGGTTCTGATCCCTTCAAAGGCGAGATAGGGAAGTTGGAGAAGGCGGATGAATTACGTATAGAATTCATCATAAGGAAGGATGAGGTGGAGAAAGTTCTCCAAACCATCGATAATGTCCACCCCTATGAGGAACCGGCGATCGATGTGATACCCTGTATCGGTTGGAGATCGTTCCTTCAGTGATCCTCGCCCACAGGTCTGTACGTATAGACGCTGTCGAACAGTTTCTGCAGCCTGTGAGTCCTCAGACTGTTCCTCCTGTACTCCAGTTCCTCATCGTCGAGAAGACCCATCTGATTATACTTATCCAGCATCTCGAATCCGAGATCGTAGGCTGAATCTATGCCGATGATGATATCGATGTACCTGTTCCTGAAGTTGATCTTCTTCGGAAGCACCCCGTTGTTGTCCTTGAGGAATTCCTCCTTGATCTTCGGATACAGTTCAAGATTGGCATTGCAGGCAGCCTTGGCATCCTCGTACTTCAGATCGCCTATGTATGCATCGATGATCAGTTCGTTCACCTTGAACATCTCATAATCGGTCAGATCCAACAGTTCATATGCCTGCTGGCACATGAAGACGGCGAACCTGGGGTTGTCATCCTCCAATGCTTTTGATGTAATACTCATGAAGAAGGAAAGCTTCGATGAGACATCGGCGGACTCGATGTACCTGGAGAGCTTCATACGGTTCTTATCATCCAGTGACGAGTACCATGTGTTCAATCCGAGATTCTTTATCGATTCAGGTGCCTTGGATTCCTTCTTGAATAACATCGACACCCGATGCCGCTGGT
>JAFSYZ010000063.1 GCA_017455785.1 Candidatus Methanomethylophilaceae archaeon | reverse complement strand
GCGATGTCCTCGGTCTCCAGACCGTTCATGACCCTTGCCGGAAGAATGAGATCGTTAGGCTCTATCATCGGGCCGTTGTCCCTCACCTGCTGTATCGTACCGTAGACGATCTCGTCGTCATCCCTAAGTTCGGCACTGTACCTCTCCATCGCCTCCATCACTGCGGATGCCTGCGCCTGCTCCGGTGTGGCGCCCTTCCCGTTGTAGTTACCGAAGGTCCCCTTCGCGGTCATCTTGCGGTACACGGAATACACCGGTATCCCTATGTTGTCCATCGGCGTTATGTCCTCCAACGGATCCATACCCGCCTTCTCCAGCAACGGGATCACCCTTTTGAGCGTCTCCTCGGGCGGTATCGTCCTTATCCCGGTGTCCTTCGAGACCTTCGGACAGCGGTTGAGATTTATTCCTGCCATGTCATTCCCCCTTTTCATACAGCTTGATGTCAGCATTCTCGTGGAGTGTCACATCGCCTATCAGCACATCCACCTCCACGTTCCTTATGCTCATGATCTTCAGTATCTTGTTCTGTATCATCTCATACAGTTCATCCACGTTGTGCGTGTACACCTCGCACACCAGGTTGTGGTCACCGAACGTCTTGTAAACGGTCCCGATCTCCTCGTACTCCTTCAGATAGTCTATGACGGTGCTCACACCGCCCATGACCTGGATGGATACAAGGGATTTCATTATGCCCATCCCGGAGAGGTCGATGTTCATGGAGTAGTTCTTGATGATATTCTCATCCTCCAACCTGGCGACACGTCTGCTCACGGTGGCCTTGGAGATGCCTATCTGATCGCCGATGACACCCATCGGTGTCCTCGAGTCGTTCTTCAGCCTCTTCAAAATCTCGATATCCTTCTTATCGAGTTCATCTGACATGGAACATCGTTACGTTTTCCTGCAATATAATAAGAATTGTTCAAAGGGTTTTAAGGTGAGGGATGGAACTAAGTTCAATCCCTCTTTGCCTTGGTGAAGACCCCGTCCTTGTAGATGTCCGATATGGATGACATCTCAGGGATAAGGGAGTACGGGACACCGATCGCCATCTCATCAGGCTTCATGTCCGTCTTCTTCCTGCATCCGAAGCATCCGATGGAGATGTTCGGCTTACCGGTCACGATAGGCACTGCGGTGATGTCCTCGCATGCGCACTGGAACGGTGCCGTGGAATACTGCACACGGCCGCCGACCTTACGGGTCATGAATCCCTCGAACCAATAGATCCTCTCCGGGATGTCCACGAATGCAACGACATCGGGCTCGAAGTTGGCATCCTTCAACGGACAAACGATCTCACCATCCGATTTGAACGGAACGTCGACAGCGGCGGCGATCATGTTCTTGGCACCCTCCGGGCCCTCATGGATACCGATGCCCGCATGGAATTCACCGGAAATCACCTTCTCGGGTCTCTCCACCATACCGAGCGTTGCGGCACCGACATGACACATCTGTGCATCCACGGTCATCTTGTACGAGTTGCCGTTCCTTGCCGACATCACTGCCTGACAGTGGCTCATCTGCTTGTCGGGGACCTGATATCCGTCCGGGAACGCCTCCCCCTTCCTGACGAGTTTGATCGCCACGGGTTCGCTCCTCAGCATCAGATTGTCCTTGAGCTTCTTCGCGTATACCTTGTTATCATCTGCTATACTCATCATATCACCTCAAAGCTGATACTGGACCTCCAGCTGGTTGAACGCGTAGACCTTCTCGGAACAGTTGAAGTTGCATGCCTGACATGCGGTACCGAGACAGAGGTCCGAACGTACGTTGATCTCGTATGTGCCGTCGGGACAATCCAGAACTGTGAGTG
>JAFSYZ010000007.1 GCA_017455785.1 Candidatus Methanomethylophilaceae archaeon | reverse complement strand
TCCGCCTGGGAGTTATCGGTATCGTTGATGGCGATGAGGGCTGTGGTCATGATTACGACCACGAACATCACTGCCGCCAATGCCATGATGCGATGGTATCTGTGCTTTGTATCGACATAATGGTTCCTCGATCCCTTTTTTGACTTACCTTCACCGACCATATCATTTCTCTCCTTTTTGTTTAGAACCTTCCTCTGTACAGGAACAGGGCGAACAGCAGCACCAGTACGGCACCGGCCAATTGGGGTCCCATCCCGGGTCCCCTTCGGCGGCTGCGACGTATTCCTCCGTACTATCCGAACAGATCAGGCGGAAGGATGAGAATGCGATCACCACTGACAGGACAACTGCCAGTAGTACTAAACGCCTCCATTCAAACCTCGAATCTGGGATGTGCATTCTCTTTCCGACACCTTCAGGGAGGGCACGCATAAGAGAACATCAATGTACAGACTATCTATACTTTCCCGTATTATATTGCAAGGGGGCAATGTGCCAAGCAGGTCAGATCATGTGCAATCTCTTACAACTGCAGGAATCACACAGTAGTGTTATCGAGCTTCTTGTTTCCGAGTCCCATTATGGTGGATATACCTCCGCCTCCGATCAGCATGACACCCAGCATCGTACCTCCTCCGCCCATGAGCACACCGGCTCCGGCTACAACAGCGATCGTACCGAGAATGTCCGCTACCTTCACGAAACTCTTCAAGCTGAAACCTGCATCGTACTCCATATCAGCATCTTCCATGTCCACATAGTTCTTGGGCATCTTTAACTCGCCATTCTTAGCACGCATTTCCATCTCTCCTTCGGGTGAACCTTCGGTCCAGCTTAGGAATAACATCCCCGGGATGATTAATAACTGTTTCTGATGGAAATATAACGGTCTCATTACAGCCATTCACCTTTCTGTCCTGTAGTCCGTGTCTGAACGATACCTTTAGTATGTTGACGCTGATTCGGGTGATATGGAGCTAGACGCATTGGTCAAGGCCATCAGGACCTTCCCTGGTATCACCAGGAAGCATACGATTCAGGATGTCGTTAAATTCCTGCCGACATCATCGTTCGTAAACGTGGCCGCATCCGAAGGTGAGGATGCAGCCGCTCTGGAATTCGGCGACAACTACATCCTGTTCGCTGCCGATGGTATCATGGAGTCTCTCCTCAAGACCAATCCGTATTATGCTGGATATTTCGCTGTCCTGGTCAACGTCAACGATATCGCCGCCATGGGGGGCAAGCCGTTGGCGATGGTTGATATTATCTCTGTGAAGAACGACCGTATATGCTCCCAGATGCTCAAGGGTATGGAGCGCGCTGTGAGGAAGTTCAACGTTCCAATCGTGGGAGGACATACACATCCCGACTGTGAGTACCACGCCATAGATATCTCCATCGTCGGTACCGTGCCCAAGGATCAGATCATCCTCAGCAGCACCGCGAGACCCGGAGATGACATAGTCTTCGTGATGGACACGGACGGGTTCTATCCGCCCGAACTGCCGTATGCTTTTGACACCACGACCGACAAGGAGGACGAGCTGGTACAGAAGCAGATGGACATGATGTGCACCATCGCAGCGGAGAAGCTGGCACATGCCGCCAAGGACATGAGCAACCCCGGTTCCATAGGTACCATGGGCATGCTTCTGGAGAGTTCTGGCAAGGGAGGTTACATCGATGTGGATAAGATACCGAGGCCCAAGGACGTCAAGGACTTCACACAGTGGATCCTTGCTTATCAGGGATGCGGTTTCGTCTTCTCTTGCGATCCGAAGAACTCTCAGCGCATCATCGATCTGTTCAAGACCGTGAAGTGTGACGGAGCTGTTGTGGGTAAGGTCGATGATTCTACGATCCTCAGACTGAGGAGCGGCGATAAGGAGAGCGTGCTCTTCGACTTCTCCAAGGATATAATCACGGGTTGTAATCCCAATAAGAATAAGTGACAAGTGCTAGGCCACAAGGGTGGACGTCTCTTCCAGTCCAAGTTGAACACGTCGCTTCTCAACCCCGCTACCCTGCGAACTT
>JAFSYZ010000062.1 GCA_017455785.1 Candidatus Methanomethylophilaceae archaeon | reverse complement strand
TTGATGACATTGGCCATGGCCATCGGATGGGTCGAGAGGGCAGGTACAGGCATACGTACGATGTCACAGTTGAAGGATGACGGGGACATCACGTATCTGATGATAGAGGAACATGCGGATCCTTCCATGGTGATGGTTACCATTGGGTTACCCTTCAGACATATCGATTGCAGGAATGATAAGAGAACGGTCATCAAGGAGATGAGGAATAATCCCAATATCACTCAGAAGGAGCTCTCAGGAAGAATCGGAGTTTCACTCAGGACCATGTCCTCTATAATTTCTGAATTGAAAGATAGCGGGCGCATACACCGCGAGGGCGGTAGGAAGAGCGGCCGTTGGGTCGTGGACGACATCATCTGAGACGAACCGTCTCAAGATTCTGAGGTGCCTTCGTCTCTATCCTGTATTTCTGATAGATCGAGGATGCGAAATCCACGCATTTACGGTCCTCACCGTGTCCCACGATGATCTTGGACGGCCTGGGGTCCAGCTTTCCGATGTAGTTCATCAGCTGCTTCCTGTCGGAGTGTCCGGAGAATCCGTCGATGGTCTCCACATTCATCTTGATGTTGAGGAAGATGCTCTTGCCCTTGCTGTTGACGGTGATGTCCTTCCTTCCCCTCTGGATAATACGTCCGATGGAGTTCTCGCTTTGGTAACCGACGAAGAGCAGCCAGCTCTTGGGGTCATCGGCCCATTCCCTGAAGTATTCCATTACGGGTCCGCCGGTCATCATACCGCTCGTGGCCAATACGATGCATGGATCGGGCGAGTGGCAGATCTCCTCCCTCATGTCCGCTGTCTCCACACGCTTGAAAATGGGGGACAGGAACGGGTTCTCGTTCTGCTGGAATATCTGTGTCTTCAGTTGACTGTTGAGATACTCTGGGTATGCTGTGTGGATGGCTGTCGCCTCCCATATCATACCGTCGAGGTAGACGGGCATCTGGGGCAGACGTCCGGTCCTCATCATTTCCTCGATAACGAGCATGACCTCCTGTGACCTTCCGACGCCAAAGACAGGGATCAGAACCTTTCCGCCGGTCTCGGCGGCCCTCTGGAGGAGTTCGCATAACTGCATGGAAGCGTCCGAACGGCTGGGCTGCATATCGTTGTGCCCTCCGTATGTGGATTCGATCACCAGCGATTCCAGACGGATGAATTTGTTAGCGGCTTGGTTGAAGAGCCAGGATTTCTCGTACTTGGTGTCTCCACTGAATGCCACGTTGTGGAATCCGTTGCCTATGTTGAAATGTGCGATGGCCGATCCGAGGATGTGTCCAGCGTTGTAGAACGTGAGTCTGACATCGGGTGAGATGTCCGTTGTCTTCTCGTATGCGATGGGGATGATGTGCAGAACTTCATTTCTGACGTCCGATGCGTCGTAGGCTGCTTTCTTTGCCTCTCCGTACATCAGTTTAATGGCATCCAGCTGCTGGAGTGTCATGATGTCACGTGTCGGCGGTGTACAGTAGACGGGCCCGTCGTAACCGTACTTGAAAAGAACCGGAAGAAGACCGCAGTGGTCCATGTGTGCGTGTGTGATGACCACGGCATCGATATCGGTGATGGGTTTCATTTCAGGTACGTTGAAGTAGGGCGTGGCATCACTGGATGGATCGAGACCGCAGTCGATGAGAATCTTGCTCTCCCTGGTCATGAGCAGTGAGCATGACCTTCCCACCTGTCTGAATCCTCCAAGGGATGTGATCCTGACATATTGGTCCCCTATGTCGAGTGTAGCCCTTGAGATGCGTCTTCCGACGCGTGTGAGGATGGCGGACCTCTCGTCGCGGCTGTACCTCAGGTATCCGCGGACATCGTTTATGGTCTTTGAAGGGATAGGTGGTGAACGGACAGGTTTAACGTTCCATCCTGTGTCCTTCTTCATGCCGTTGAGGAGCTGTCCTCCCTTGCCGATGATCGCTCCCGGATTCTTCGCTTCGACGGTGACGACACCTGTGTCATAATCGAAGAACAGACCCGTGATCTCAGCTTCCTCCGGGGACATCTCCCTTATCTTCGCCTCCACGTCATCTGAATTGGCGAGGAGTGTGGGATCGGGACGTATATCGAATCTTTTCCTCAGGTTCGTCGCCAGCATTTTGGTGATGTTGGTGTTCTCTGAGAACTTCTCGAAATCCTTGGAGTAGATGACGATCATCGGACCCTCGAACTCTATGGATGTGATGTCTATCTCTGATGGAACTATTCTTCTGATCTCCGTCCTGAGATTCTCGAATAACCTGTCTGTATTCATTATCGGACCAACTATGAAATGTTATGATGAATGGGTTTCAAAAGAAGAGGTTTGTAAGGACCGGATCGCTTCACCTTACAGGGTAGTTGAATCCGATCTCTGCGGTACGGGCCTTGATGTCCTCCTGAGGGATCCACCTGAAGCCGTCCTTGTCGATGATCGCGATGAGCATTCCGTCACCGGAAGCAGAGTCCCTGCTCATCGCCGAGTGCAGTGCAGTTATGACGAGGTCCCTTGCCTCATCCTCGGACATGTCCGCTTTGTATCCTGCCTCGAGGGCTCCCAATGCGAACACGGAACCGGATCCGACGGACATGATGTTGTCCTCTATGTATCCTCCGGCACCGTCGATGCTGAAGATGTGACCGCCTGTGTTGTCGTAGCCACCGATGATGTGTCCGACGTACAGTCCGTTACGGATGACGTTGGCGACGAGAGTGGCCGCTGCGTTGACCGTCATTGGTGCCCCTTTCCTCATTGTGTACATGGCGACCTCGCTCTGGATGAACCTGATCATGAGCTGTGCGTCACCGACGACACCTGCGATGGTCATACCGAGGTTGTCTGCGATCTTGTAGACCTTCTGGACTCCAGAGTGTGCGATCATGTGTCCCATGGTTGCTCTCTGATCGGAGGCGATGATGACTCCGTCCTTGTATTTCACACCGATAGTGGTCGTTCCTGTTTTGAGTACTTGTTCTTCAGACATATGTGTACCTTCCAGAATGCTATTCTGTCAAAAGGCAGTGTCCAACGACTTCTGCAATCATCACGATTGCTTCATTATTTATATACTTTAGCGAATAAAATACAGGTTCTCTGGACGATAGGGTCGCCAAGTGATCCGTCAGTGATTCAGGATACGAGTAGACAGTGTTTTATCGGTTTATGAGATTGCAGAGTTTGAATTGAATATGGATGTAACATCCAAATGAGTAATGAGGTGATGATGGATAAGGAGAGGAAAAAGGAAATGATGAGAGTGGTCAAATTCGGGCTGTTCTCGATCTCCGCAGGAATCATCGAAGCGGTATCCTTCGAACTCCTTAATGTGCTCACTTCCTGGGATTACTGGCCCAAATACCTTATAGCCTTGGTCTTATCGATCATTTGGAATTTCACTTTGAACAGGGCATTCACCTTCAGGTCGGCGAATAATGTCCCTGTGGCCATGCTGAAGGTAGCTGCATTCTATGTGGTATTCACTCCGGTAAGCACCATAGGGGGCCAGTATCTTACGGGAACCCTGGGATGGGATGAGACCTTGGTTCTGCTCATCACCATGGCCTGCAACTTCGTGACCGAATACCTCTATGACAGGTTCATAGTTTTCGGCAAGTCAGTAGATACGAACAAATGGGCATTGGGTGAGAAAAGCAAAGATTGTGAGCGATCTCCCTCATTTTACTTTCAGGGTCCTTCCCATTGAACAATGACAGTAACGGTCTATGGTCTGGCGATAGCAAGGTAAATGAACGTATGTGTAGATAGGTGTGGCATGAAAGTATTGTTGGTGAACGGTAGCCCCAGGAAAGAATGCACATTTACAGCATTGGAGGAGATGGCACGCATCTTCAACGAGAACGGCGTGGAGACGGAGATTGTCACCATCGGTGACAAGGTCATACAGGGATGCAAGAGCTGCAGGTACTGTAAGAAGAAAGGCGTCTGTGTGATCAAGGACGATATCGTCAACGAGATAGGTGCCAGATTGGAGGAGTTCGATGGATTCGTCTTCGGTTCTCCTGTATATTATGCCGCGCCTTCCGGACAGATACAGGCCTTCATGGACAGACTGTTCTTCTCACAGGGTTCCAAGATGAGAGGAAAGCCTGCGGCA
>JAFSYZ010000061.1 GCA_017455785.1 Candidatus Methanomethylophilaceae archaeon | reverse complement strand
GAGTCAAATCATCGAGACGATATATCGGTTCCTGTTAGCATGCGCCCTTACAGCCTTTTACATACATCGGATGATACATCGGAAGCTACTCCTCCTACTACACAGGAGATGGAAATGAGGATAACGGCGAATCCGATGACGGTGCCCGCAACGTGGCCGTGATCTTCTCGATCGTACTCGTGGCGATCGCAGGTATAGTGGTAGCTGTAAGAAGGATATGAAACGAAACAGCCGCCCCTTATGGGGCGGCATCTTCTCTTTTTATTCCATAACAATCAGACGAATGCACCAATAGTCGGTGCATCTAGCCTGTCCATGTCGTAGAATATAATGGCCTCCTTCATACCTTCGGCACCCATGCCGAAGCCGAAGAAATGATCCAACATGGATGCCCTCCACAGCAGATCGATGATAGTGACGCACATCGCACCGTAATAGGTGTTTCCCATGTCGTCCTCGTAACCGAGATCGTCCATCATGTAGAACACGTTACCGAGGAAACTGTCCCTTCCGTTCAGTATCTGGATATAATCGGCCAGGACCTTCTTTCCCTCCTCGTCAGGCTCCTTCAGCTGGATGTCCCTCGCATCGACGAATCCCTTATGATGCAGTTCGCCGTCATCGTCCATGATCGCCCACTCGATGGTGTTGCCGTTGGCCATGAACATGTTCCAATTGAAGTCCTTGTCACAGTAGACGGGCACGCTAAGCGGATCGTCCGAGCCCATGGATCCCATGGAGGCCTCCATCGCCGCTTCGTTCAGTTCCTTCTCGTCGTACTTGGCATCAGGCGTTATACCGTCCAAGGACATCTTAGGCTCCTCCAACGACTGGTTCAAGACCTTCGCCACATAGCCTAGATTCGTGAAGCTGGATATGTTCTCCGACACGGACATCCTGAGTTGGGATACATCGCACATGACACCCGTCTCCTTGCAGATCGAATAGAACTCCTTGTACACGGACGATGCTTCTACCAAAGCCTTGGACAGCCTCCTCTCCGATGCTTCGGCCAGCACCTTGGCCTGCTCCATGGCATCGGCACCTTCGGTGTCCCATACACCGCGGCATGATAGGTCCATCTCCACCCGGATCCTGTCGCTCACATAGAAGTGGAACGGGAACTGCTTGCAGAAGGTGGTCCTGTTCTGATAGATGTCGCATTTCCTTCCGTTCAGGAATGCGCATGAACCTTTCCCCTTCTTCATCGCCAAGGCGAAATGCTGGTCCTCGGTCCTGCTCTTGACCAGGTTCTTGGGATATTTCGTCCTGAAGAAGTTCCTCTCCTCAGGCAGGACCTCCGGCTGACAGAGACAGCACATACCGCACCCCTCCGGGCAGTTCGCCTTCTTACCTGTGACCTCTGAATAATCTATCTCAATTACCACGAATATCCTCTCCTATGTTGTCTCCACAGAACTCCCCGTTCTCTATCTGCATCTGTCCCCTTACGAACACATATTCAGGGAATATCGCCTCCCTTCCCTCGTACGGGGTGTAACCGGCCCTGCTGTGCAGTCTGTCGGTGTTTATCGTTGAAATGGAAGACATATCGAATGCCACCAGGTCGGCATCGTATCCGACGGCTATCTTACCCTTGTTGATTCCGAATCTCGCGGCAGGGTTCTCCGAACCCATCTTCACGATCATCTCCAATGACAGCATACTGTGCTTGACCATGCTCATGAACATCGGGATATTCGTCTCCACAGACGGTATCCCTCCGGGTGCGGAATCGTAATCCTGGCACTTCTCCTGGTAGGTGTGCGGGGCATGGTCGCTGCCGATCATCGTCACCTTGTTGTCCTTGAACGCCTTCACGAGACCGTCCCTGATGGCACGGTTGCGCAACGGCGGATTGACCTTCGTCTCTGCTGTGGTACTGTCCTCAGCGCACAGCATCAGATGGTGCATCGTGACTTCTGTTGTGAATCCCAATGATGATGCCATCTCCAGTGTCTTGGCATCGGTGACGTGACAGATGTTCACCTTCATGCCCTTGTAAGGGGCCAATCTTCTGACCGCATTGTATTCCGCCTCGATCGGGCGGTCCTTGAGATGGTCCCAATTGCTGTTATCTTGATTCCTCAGGATCATCGAATCATCCTCGGCATGGACACTAACGACCCTATCTGTCTGGTATACGGAGCGCATTACCCTCAGTATCTCGGCATCATCGTTCATGAGGATGTTTCCTGTTGTGGAACCCATGAAGAGCTTGAAACCGCAGACCATAGGTGCCAAGGAAAGCGGATCACATCCGGGACTCAAAGCTGCGAAAAGTCCGTAGTCCACGTAAGCCTTGGAGGAGATCTCCGATTTCTTATCCTTGAATCTTCTGACATCGGTGACCGGAGGTACCGTATTCGGCATATCCAGTACGCATGTATTACCTCCGAACAAGGCGGACATAGTTCCGGACCTGAAGTCCTCCTTCTTTGTCAATCCCGGATCCCTGAAATGCACATGCGGATCCGTGAAACCAGG
>JAFSYZ010000060.1 GCA_017455785.1 Candidatus Methanomethylophilaceae archaeon | reverse complement strand
GCCGCCATCCGGCGCGTAGAGGAAATCAAATAA
Source organism: Candidatus Methanomethylophilaceae archaeon (assembly GCA_017455785.1). Taxonomy (GTDB): domain Archaea; phylum Thermoplasmatota; class Thermoplasmata; order Methanomassiliicoccales; family Methanomethylophilaceae; genus Methanarcanum. The sequence goes on along the minus strand of JAFSYZ010000060.1, from coordinate 5,859 downwards.
CCGGTCCTTGTCTTCTTCAGACCACGGTATTTTTGCCGCTATCCTCTCCAGAGCCTCGTTGTACGCCTTGAAATCCTCATCCGTATGACAACACTCAAGGCTCCTGTAGAAATCACCGATACCGAAATCATCGGCAATCCTCTGTCTAAGGCAGGCGAACCCGTGATACCCCATGTGGAACTTCCTGCCATTCCACCCATTGGCATAGATGGAGACGCCCATTCAATAAGCACCTCCGATCAATGCACCTAACATCTCTTTCGCATGGTCGTAGTCCCTGCTGTACTTGGTACGGTCCTCTTCGGATAACAGCTCGTTCTCCAGCATATGCAGTGCATCGTCGCGCTCGTTCTCCCAATATGCGATACACTCCTGCTCGTTCGCGATGATGTCCAACAGGTCGTCGGACACCAGCCTCGGCCTGAATGACGGACAGGGAACACCCTGTCCTTCCTCCCATTCCGATTCGGCATCACACCCATAACCATACAGCCCGACACTCGGATCGGAATCATCGTATAGATGAGTGCAGAACTGACAAGGGTCGCACCCATCCTTATTCATCGGCGGCACCCCCGACCAATTCCACAGTATCCAGGGATACCGATATGTCGATATCCGATACACATATGGCCATCAGTTTGTCCCTGGCATCACTTATATCGGATGCGAAAACAACCATGGAACCAGAACCGGAGTAATACCCTATGTACTTCTGGAGGGGTTTCTTCTTATCCGCATCCATGCTCCACTGATACCTCGAACAGAAGGTATCATCGCTCTTGAGCGAACACTCGATGTGCTTCGCCTTACAGTAGACCAGGCCGGTCATCTCCCTGACCGACCTGAAGGCACATGTGTCGCAGATCACAGTGCCGCCTCCTTCGGCTGGGACTGTCTGCACTGCCTTATAGCGCAGATGATGCTGTCCCAAACATAGAAGTCGTTCGATTTCCAGCCCTTAGGCCCCATAGGAACCAGCTTGTTCTCATCCAGAACATAGACGGTGTCCTCCATCCTCCTCTCATTCAGTCTGTTCATCCTTATTCACCTCCTCTTCCTTTCTGATGTGGTTGACCACCTTCACAGAACCCTTGATCTTATCGGAACCGGCAATCGGCCTGACCAGACAACCATCCTCATCGGCAAAGATCACAGACCAGCAGAACATCGGATGACCCGTCATCGTGGTTCCGTCGTCGCGGATCTCGATCATGTAGAGGATCGCGCACTTACCGGCCATCCCCTCCCTATTGTTGATGATCGCCTCGGTGGCAGACCTGTAGATCTCGCATTTGTCAACCTCAGATCTGAGCTTGGTACCTTCCAAACTGTTCATCGGAGTGAGGACGTAACCCATCTCCCTGGTGACGAAGACATCTTCCTTAGTCATCCAACCACCTTCTGATTGATTGCCCTCATATGCCTCTGAAAACACTCCCAATAAAGCTTGTCCAGTTCGAAATACGAAACCGTGTTCGGAATACCGTTTATGCGCAACGAAACGTTGCGCTCATCCACACATGTCAGCTCCATATCGCTCATGCCCTCACCTTGTAATCATCGATGTCGATTGTCCAGAATATCTGCGGTCTGGTCCAGCGTTTCAGCGCTCTGGTGCGTTTGGTCGTATTGTTTTCGGCATTCATCATAACGTAAGCCAAGGCGTTCTTTTCCTTCAGTCTGCGACACCTGTAGACCGCATCATCATATTGGTAGTCCCCGTCGCAGTAGACATAGAACAGACACCTGTTACGAACATCCACGCCGTTGGCATTCAGTAAATCTATGCCATCCATCACGGCTTTTTCGTAACTACTGTTGTCAAATGCGAACTTCCAGTCACGGATAGGTCTCAATTCAGCCAGTCTCTGCGCGATCTCTTCGTCCAGCAGACGTATGTCCAATCCCTGGTTGAAGTCGACCCTCCATTCCCTACTCATAATCTCCTGGCTCACTTCCATGAACCATTCCTTGTCGGCGAGGATGTTGTTATCGAGCAGTTCGACCTGTTTCCATCTTCCGACGAAATTACCGATGATATGGTCCAATGCCTCTTTCGCCGAATCGTAGATGCGATGGAACCTCCCCTCTTTTTTGGGAACATAACAGAACGGGCAGTTCCTTATGCAGCCTCTCGATGTGAATCCGAGATAGCGGTCACAATCCACATAGATGGAGTAATCCGGTGACTGATGTTCTATCTCTTCAGGAAGGACCTTGTGAATATCATATCCCGTACCGCCTATGTCGATCTCCGCATCTGGATAGAGGAACCTCAGTCCATCGACTCTGTGGCGGTTCTTTTTGGACACCACCGATGCGTAGATCTTCTTGGGATCGCTGACTCTGAATCCCACGGTATCGCCCATCCCTCTGTGATAGGATGCTATCTTCATCAAGGCGAGATTGGGTATCTTGGAATCCACATCCACCAAAAGGACATTCACCCTATCACCTCCTTCAACGGAACAAATTTGAGATCGTAGTACATCTCGCAGAACGTGCACCTGCCGATTGTGCGCTTATCCCTGTCCGACCAATAGACAATGACCTTGTGGCCGCATTTGGGACACTCATCCTCAATCATTGGATGCACCCCCATTACAGCCAGAGCAGATCTTGGTACGAGTGAACAACCCATCCCATCCAGATACGTCCAACGCCATCTCCTTCCATATCCTGCCACATTTCGGACAGTAACGGTCAGCAGAGATGAATCTGAGAAAAGGCTCGTTGGCATTGACCGCTTTCATCCTCATGTACGCATTGAGATCGTCCAAGGATTCGATGACGTGCGCGACGAATCTATCCCTGGCACCCTCCATCGAAAGACCCTCAGTATCCAGTACACTGGCCATCTTCAGAACATCCCTGAGATTCTCCACGATGTCCCTGTACGGAGAATCCAATACAGCGGTGTCACTCATTCCAACACCCCGCATGCCCTGTTCAGAAGATTGATGGCCTTACCGACCATACCCTTCAGATCTGTGACGTCATCGACCTCCCATATATCGGAATCAAATACATCCAGACCCGCATCCTTGGCATCGTTCAAAACCTGGATTGCATCGTTGATCGAGATATAGAACGCATCCGTCACACTATCGGCATCCCTAGAGATCATGCGCAGACCTCCTGTCCTACAGGTCCTCCCTCAAGGGCACCCTGTCTCTTCACCAATGAGACATCTATGATGTCCTGACCCCTCACGATACATTCCACACTCGTACCGTCGAACGGCTCTATGCGGATGATGTCCCTGAGCTCCATTATCATCAGGACCTTGTTGTAGAACATCTCCGCCTCCTCCAATGTGAAGAAGTTGTTCGGAACGAAGGTGCTCTTGTTCATCCTCAGGATGACGGAATAATACGTCATTCCCTCACCCCTCTGTCTGTAAGTGTAAGAGACGTGACCGCCGTGCCGTTGATGTGTTTCTTCAGACAGGCACCTACCGCAGCGACCTCGAAGGGTTTCCCCATATCCATGGAGAGCATGGCCTTGTCGTAGAAGTCCTCCGCATCCTTGAAAGATTCATACGGGAAAATGTAGGAGATGTCCTTGTTGATGTTCACATAGACTGTGGCAACCGTCATCCTCAGACCTCCACGCTGACCGTCATGGACGAGATGGATCTCCCGTGCACGCATTGCTTGACGCACGATCTCGGCTGCACATCCAGAACACGGCCCTCGACCATGCACCTCTTGACCATCTCGGAAAATCTGGTGGCATCCGACTCCCTCTTGAAGAAGTTACGGAATGTTATTCCACCCTGGGTGCTCAACGTCACCACGAAGGTCATATGCACTCCTCCGGATAACTGACTGGGATACGTTTGGATAGATATGTCATCACATCCCTGTCCGTCATAATCCCCTTCTCCGAACACATCCATGTGTCCGTGGAGACATCGTACTCCCACCTGGACACATCGGAATAGCACTCTGGTACCTTGTCGTGATCGTAGATGTAGAAGGAAATCCCGAGATATTCGCCGCCCATGAGCTTGGAGATCACATTGCACATGACGCTGTGAACATCGGTCAAATCCATCTCATGTACCACACCTTGTATTATCCGCAGCGCCGCCAATCCCCTGTATCTGCAGTAGAGTGTCGGACTGCGATCATCCCCATCCCTTATGGTCAAAAGGATAGGGCGCCTATTATCGACTGATTCATCATTCATCCTATCAACCTCTTGAAAAGACCGCATCATTGGACGCGGATCAGTCTGGATGTGTCCTCCCCCTTGTAGACCACGCGTGAGACCACGGCGACCTTACTCAACGGATGATAGTCCATGCAGTCGGGACAGAACCCCATCCCTTCGCGCAGACCCTTACGCTTCTCCAAACTGGCAAAACATACCGGACAGATGTAACACTGCATCTATGTCCCCCATATTGATTTCGTTTTCATTCTATCACACTTTTTGCATTGCATTATTTGCTATTAATGCTATCAATTTATTATTATTTAATTATATTCAAAAATCAATGCTAATGCTAGCAATACTATCATTGCAGAAAGCGTGAAGAACGAAATAAAAAAGATATAATCATTATAATGATTATATCATTATATGAGTATAATAGAAAACAATTCAATCGTTATCCTTAGGAGAATTCCAGAAACTTCTGGACCTCTTCAGATCTGCTGGACGATATGATTCGTCATCGAAGACCACATTGGATATATGTGGCTGAGAATAATCGCGGATCTGCTGAACAGTATAGAAGGTATGATGCTTTTTCGGAAGTTTGAAGCTCTCCGGTGTTGTGATCTTCGTGGCATTCACGAAACAGAATGGAATGAGATAGACCGCTGCGGGATCGTTCGGCCTTCCACCTTCACCGTACATCAGATAGACGTCGAAGCTGTCATAGTTGTTCAGCTTACGATACCTGTTAAACTGCAATGATGTCAGCCTACCGCCGCCGTATTTACACTCTATCACCACGAACTTTTCAGGATCGTCGGAATCTCCGATCATTATATCGGGTCTCAGACCCTCAAACTCTGGTGGGAGATAATAACGCGGATCAAGATTCTCCATATGGTAGAACATCGACTCGCAGTGCTGCTGAAAGTAGGATCCTTTCTCACCGGCATTGTAAAGATGGAACATCCTCACATCTCTGGTTTGAATCCTATACGCTCGCCTTCCTGCAGCTGACGGAGGACCTTGCGGGTCGCATACTTCACGAACTCCACACGGTTACCAAAATCACCGTTCTCGACCATTGCATCTATCTGCCTGAGCTCATCGACGCTCAATCTGACATTGACTTGCTGATTTGATGCCATAATTCCATATTGAATATGCACAATATAACGCTATGTCATAACATAGCATTAAATATCAATTATTGCATATTTGGTAGGGGCAATGTGAATATGTATCACTTATCAAAAACACAATCGGGCTCATATAACTCCCTATGTGTTAGCGGCCATAGTATCAGGCCAACCGTCACTAGCCCCGACACCGATGGGAGGGGCCCTAGTTGTCAATTCGTCATGTGTGTTTGATAATGCCCACCCTCCCATCGAACACGAAGGGGGGCCAATGATGAATGCCAAGTCAGGAACGGAGAGTACTATCATTCGTAGCAGAATACCGTACCTGGCTGATAGCCCACAATTATACAGAATCCACAATCAGGGACTACACACTGGCGATAAAAAGGACATTGACAACATTGATGGATGCTGGGATGACCTACAACCCGAGAAAGATCGGGAAGGAAGAGGTCAATTTTCTTCTGGATGTCGCGTGGAAGGACCGCGCGACTGGAACCAACAAAGTGGAGATGGCGATATTCGGCAAATGGCTGGAAAGGATGGG
>JAFSYZ010000059.1 GCA_017455785.1 Candidatus Methanomethylophilaceae archaeon | reverse complement strand
GGCATTATGTTTCATTCCACCTCGTCGATGGCCGATTGCGTCTTCTTCTCCTCTTCCTTGACGGATTCGTCGAGTTCCTGTATCTGCGACCTTATCTCATCGGGTGATGGAATAGGTCCTAGGATATCATCGGCCTTACCAACAGCGGTCTCGATATCCTTGATATCGGCAACTTCCCTGTCCGGAATAGATGTTCCGGAGTGTACGTATTGTGAGACACTATCCATGATCTTGGTGACCTCCAATGGGAAGTAGATCTTGGACGCCTGTCCGTCGCCAACCGCTTTCAGTGTCTCCATCGAAAGTACCGAGAGTGCCTTGGAATCCATCGCTGATGCTCCTACCGCCATAATACGCAGTTTCTGAGCATCTCCCTGACTCTCGAGGATGGTTGCCAACCTCTTACCTTCTGCTTCGAGGATCATCGACTGTCTCTTTCCTTCAGCTTCAAGGATCATGGACTGCCTCTTACCCTCAGCCTCGAGGATAGCGGCCCTCTTCTGTCCGTCAGCAGCAAGGATGGCGGCACGTCTGCGCCTCTCGGCGGATGTCTGTTCCTCCATCGAGTCCTTGACCTTGACCGCAGGGTCCACCTCCCTGATCTCGACGGCCTCGATCTTCACACCCCATTTGTCGGTGGCCTCATCGAGTACGTCCCTAAGTTGGATGTTGATCTTCTCCCTGGAGGAGAGGATCTCATCGAGTTCCATCTCTCCTACGATGGACCTGAGGGATGTCTGTGCCAGATAAACCGTTGCCGTGCGGTAGTTCGTGACCTCGAAGAACGCGTTCTTGGGATCGGTCACCTTGATGTAGATGATGGCATCCACATTCACAGGTGAGTTGTCCTTGGTGATGACCTCCTGTCTTGGCACGTCAAGGACCTGTGTACGCAGATCCAATTTCACAACGTTATTGATCAGGGGGCACACGAAGTTCAATCCCTGATTAAGGACCCTGATGAATTTTCCTAACCTCATATAGACAGCCTGTTCGTATGGCTGCACGATCTTGACTCCGCTGACCACCGACACAATGGCTGTGACGATGACAACGAACAACAAAGCGAATATCACTGTATTCAAGTCATCACCTCATTCTTTCTTCTTGACAGTCACATGGACGCCTTCGGCTTTGATGACCTCGACGGCCTCTCCTACGCCTATCTCCTCTTCAGAATCCGCACTCCATATGTCCATCCCGATCCTGACCTTTCCCTTCAGGTTCCCTGGGGATGTGGTCACAGTGACCTTCCCCTTCTTCCCTATGAGGGAATCCGTCACTGTGGTGGTCGGAGGCACCGGTTTGGCCAACAACTGATACATCTTGATGGTTATCAGTGTTATAGGAATGGCCAGCACCAATGCGGTTATGGGCGAGTATATGCTGAACAGGAAATCCGGTACGATATAGCCTATGATCCCCACTATCACGAGTACCGTTCCGGGTATGACAATGAATGCCCCCGGGCTCAAGGCCTCCAGTAGGATAAGCAATGCCCCGATTATGATGATTATCAATGCTACCGTTGCCGCGTCCATGGATAATGGTATGGCGTGGCAGTATCTAAACGTATTATCGGGTCAGATATCCGTTTGATTCGGAGGTATCAGGATTGCATCAGGTATTGGTCCATCACTGTGATCGCCGCCATTGCTTCAACCACAGTGACGGCACGCGGTACGATACACGGATCATGCCTTCCTTTGATGGAGAGTCTGTCCGTCCTCATCTCCTCGAGATTCACCGTTTCCTGTTCCTTGGAGATGGATGGTGTGGGTTTGACGGCGACATTGAATGTTACCGGCATACCGTCGCACATGCCTCCGCATATTCCGCCCATGTTGTTTGTGTCGGATGATATCTTCCCATTCACCACTTTGTACTGGTCGTTACTCTCCGAACCTTTCATCCTGGCTATGTCAAATCCTTTGCCGAATTCCACACCTTTCACAGCAGGTATCGAGAACATCATCCTTGCCAAGGAAACGTCCAGGGCATCGAACCATATCCCACCGAATCCTATGTCGAGACCGTCGATGATACAGGTGATCACTCCGCCAACGCTGTCGCCATCATCAGATGCCTTCGTGATCGCTGTCTTCATGGAATCGTTCAGTTCCTGTGTACAGGCGCGGGTAGGAAACATTTTGGATCCAGAGATCTCTTCGAATCCACGTTCCTTTTG
>JAFSYZ010000058.1 GCA_017455785.1 Candidatus Methanomethylophilaceae archaeon | reverse complement strand
TTGATGAAGTCGCCCAGGCTCATCCTCGTACTCTGACCGCCGCCGATGTTCCCGCCGGACTTCACCGTCTCCGTCAGTTTGATTCCCAGGGCCTTCTCAAGCTTCTTGACCATCTTGTCATCCGGGATGAGGTCGTTGGACTCGATCTTCGCCAATATTCCTTTCTTTTCGAAGATGGATGCGGCGAACTGTTCCAGATCCATTCCCTTCTCCATACGGGCCTTCCTTATCGCTCCGCCGTAGTCGTCGATCAGCTCGATGTCCTCCGTACCGCGGTAGATGTCCCTGCCCTTCATGCGCTGCTCGCGCCTCTGGAGCCTCTGCTCTATGACCTGAGGGCTTGCGGCAGGTGCTGCCCCTTTGGGCCTGGATCCCCTGAATTCGTCCCCGAACTTAGAACAATTGGGACAGACTTCCAATTTGGTACCCTCGATGAATACCGCCCTGGTGAGCGGTACTTCCTTGCCGCACATCTCACATATCATGATTCAGAGAATGCGGAGCTTGTAGTTAAACATAAGGCATATACCACATATAACGAAAAAACCTCCCGACGGATGTCGGCCAAATACTCTTATAATCCCGCGTGTATGGAGGGAGGCACGGAGATGGCACCATGGACGGTTCACAGAACGATGAGTTGACTTCCGAATTGAGATCGAAGATCATCGCACTCGAAGAGAGGAACGTAAGACTGATGGAGGATCTGCAGAACGCAGAGAACGACAAGCGTTACGCCGACAGTGAACTGTTCAAGACCCAGAAGGAATTATCCAAGGTCCGTTCGGAACTTGACAGGATGAGGACACCGCCATTGATCATTGGAACGGTGAAGGATGTCCTCCCTGACGGGCGTGTCGCCATCAAGAGCTCCACCGGTCCGGATTTCGTCGTCGGGGTGTCCACATACTGCCCCATCGAGACATTATATGAAGGTGCCAGGGTCACATTAAACAAACAGTCCTTCGCGATCATGAGCGTGCTCCCGTCAGCGATAGATCCGATAGTCACAGGTGCGGAGATCACCGATAAACCGGACATCACGTACGACGACATCGGAGGTCTGAAGGAACAGATGATCGAATTACGCGAAGCAGTGGAGGACCCATTGGTAAGACCCGAACTGTACGCGAAGGTCGGTATCGAACCGCCGAAGGGAGTGCTGTTGGTAGGCCCGCCGGGAACTGGTAAGACACTCATGGCCAAGGCCGTCGCAAACGCCACCGATGCCACATTCATCAGGTTGGTCGGCTCCGAACTCGTACAGAAGTACATCGGAGAGGGTGCAAGGCTTGTCCGTGAACTTTTCGAGCTCGCCAAGGAGAAGGCGCCTAGCATCGTGTTCATCGATGAACTCGACTCCGTTGGTGCGAAGAGATTGGACAGCACCACATCCGGCGACAGGGAGGTTCAAAGAACACTCATGCAGCTTCTGTCGGAACTCGACGGTTTCACACCTATGAGCAACGTGAAGATCATAGGTGCCACCAACAGACCCGATATCCTGGATGACGCCCTCCTGAGACCCGGAAGGTTCGACCGTATCGTGGAGATAGGTCTTCCCGACGAGGATGCACGTGAGCAGATCTTCGACATCAACATCCGTCACATGAGCATCGACGGTGAGGTATCATCGAAGAAATTGGCGGAGATCACCGACGGTGAATCCGGTGCCGAGATCAAGTCCATCTGTACCGAGGCAGGAATGCTGGCGATAAGGGACGGACGCGACACGGTGACGATGGATGACTTCCTGAAGGCCAAAGAGAAAGTGATGGAAGCCGGAAGGAACAAGGTCAAACAGGTACCGGCCTACATGTTCGGATGATACGTTCAGTCCTTGTTCCTGTCGGAAATAACTTCCATTACTGCCTGTTTGAGGTCGTCATCAATGTCCATACTCTGTAATACTCAGCATCGAGACGACCATTTTCTATCATATCGGTATATACCTTGAGGTGCTG
>JAFSYZ010000057.1 GCA_017455785.1 Candidatus Methanomethylophilaceae archaeon | reverse complement strand
TGGGCGATGGAGAACCTTGGCGCCAGGGAGATAGTGATGAGATGGGTGTTCCTGGTTCAGAGCATGGTCACCGAATCCAAGGCCGACAGGAGAAGGTGCGATGCATCCATCTACCACATCGCATCGATAGCCGAGGAGATGTCCAAGGGTAAGGATACTCTGCCGAGGGAGACCGGACATTGCGACGAATGTCCGTACCAATCCAGGTGTCCGCGTTTCCTCCATGAGTTATCGGTCAAAGCGAACGGGAGGGATGAGGGTACCGAACTCGCGAACCAGTATCTTGAACTGGAGGAGAAGAAGCAGGCCCTCAGGAACAGGGTGGAATTGATGGAGGCGCAGCAGGATGCCCTCAAAGCCAAGATTGTCGCATACTCCGATTCCAAAGGTTACATGTCGTTGAAGGGTGACAACGGGAAGATACTGATCAGGCACGAGAGGAAGGCCGAACTCCCCAATGATAAGACGGCACTGATAGCAAGGCTGAAGGAGACCGGCGATTACGATGGGCTTTCGATGCCCAACTACTCCCGTCTGCGTTCGGACATCGTCAAAGGGATCGCCGACCCGGAGATAATCAGGATGTCCAACATATCAGATGTAGACAAGATCTACATCAAGAGGAGAAGGGACGATCACTGACTGCCTTCTGGGCGATACGATTCAGATGATTAAGGAAACTGGCATCATTGGTGAGGTATCGGCACCGTGGTGAACAACACAAGATCGGTTTCTCCATCATTGATTATACTGTGCTCACATCCTTTCGGACATACATGGCACATACCAGGTGAAAGGATCTCCTCCTTCCCGTCACAGATCGCTTTTCCTTTTCCCTCGATCACGTAATTTACATCATCGCCTGATATCTGAGTGTGTATTCCGATGGATGAACCTGCAGGAATTCTTGTAAGAACGATGCGTGTGTTCTCCGTCACCGTTATCTTGGCGAATACGCTTCCGATCCCCTTGTTCATGTGCGGTATCTCGATCCAATCCGAAGTATCGAAGTCTATGCGCATAGGCGTGGATATCCTCATCAGATAATAGTCGTGACGTTGTTGATCGGATATGGAGGGGAGAAGGTCATCGGATCGTTGAATACAAACAGTGACTGCATCGTTTCCAAACAGGAAGGATTCCTGAAAGAGGATGCCATGACTCCGTTTCCCCATCTCGTTTCGACAATAACGTAAAAATAATTACGGTAAATTTATTTACGTTAATCGCATCACATAAAACATGAGATTCTACGGCCGTGAATCAGAACTCGCCGAACTGAGAAGGATAAGGGATATCTCCCTCAAGGAGAGCAGGTTCACCGTCATCACCGGAAGGAGACGCATAGGCAAGACCTCACTTATGCTGAGATCCGTCGAGGGGACGGATTTCATCTACATCTTCATATCCCGCAAGAGCGAGGTCCTCCTCTGCGAGGAGATCCAAAGGACCATGGAGGATTCCGGGATAAGGATCGTCGGCAGAGTGACCAGGTTCAGGGACCTCTTCAGGGAACTGATGTTGTATTCCGTCGAACATCCTATCACTGTGATAATGGACGAATTCCAGGATATCAGATACGTGAACGAGGTCATATTCAGCGAGATGCAGGAGGTCTGGGATCTGAACACGGACAAGGCGCACATAAATTTGATCGTCAGCGGTTCGGTTCACAGCATGATGGTCAGGATTTTCGAGGATTCCAAGGAACCTCTGTTCGGCAGACCTACGGGCAAGATCATGCTGAATCCTCTGCCTATCTCGAAGATGAAGGAGATCCTCAACGATCACAATCCGGATTATACCAAGGAGGATCTCCTGATCCTCTTCATGCTGACCGGCGGCGTTCCCTATTACATGCAGCTGCTGATGGACAATTCTGCTACCGATAAGGATTCGATGCTGAATCATGCATTCAGGAACGGGTCGACCTTCCTTACCGAGGGGAAGGATCTCCTCGTATCAGAATTCGGAAATGATTACAGGATATTCTTCTCCATTCTGCAGCTGATTTCCTCAGGCAAGGAGAGCCGTTCGGAGATGGAAGATATTCTCGGCATAGAACTGGGCGCATATCTGAAGCGTCTCGAGAGCGAATACGGTTTCATAAGACAGATAAGACCCGCCTTCTCCGAGAAGGGATCACGTAACAACCATTGGATCATATCGGACATGTATCTCAGATTCTACTTCAGATTCATCAACCCCAGATTCGGGCTTATTGAATCCGGCAGGTCGGACCTGCTTATCAGACAGGTCATGAGCGAATTGAACGATTATGAGGGCAAGGTACTGGAGGAGTACTTCAGAAGGAAGATCGCTGAAGGGGACATATACACACAGCTGTGCAGCTACTGGAGCCGCAAAGGTGATGTGGAGATAGACATCATCGTCCTGGACGATGTCCTGAAAACCGCCAGGGTCATCGAGGTCAAGCGCAACAGGGAGAAGATCGATATCGGTGTCCTTATGTCCAAGGCTGAGCGCATATCCCAACCGTTGAAAGGATATGCGGTGACATTCGAGGGGCTTTCGCTGGAAGACATGTGATGTCGTAGATAGGGAGTTAAGAACATGTCCGGTCCAGCAGTGAATCCGTTCTAGGCCACGTACATATGGGAATGAGCGAATATGACAAGGAACATCCGTCGCCTGCAGGTATCAATGGCTGCCTAAGATTCGTAGTCTACTCCATTGTTAACAAAACTTTAGCGACCTATGGATACAAAGGGCGAGCGCTCACTGTACATGAAGTCCATAGTCAGGTAGACATGAAACAGTCATCGGGAACGCCCGTTTTATTCCTTGTCCAGCACATCTCTGGAATACCCGATTACATTGCTTGATGTCAAACTCAGGATGTAACAGTTTTTCGGAATTGACGGTCCCGGCAACCCCTTCCCTCTTGCGGATTATTCCGTACCCAGCAGCCAATCCAGAAGATTGATGTGGATGAGACCGTCAGGCAGATCGGTGACGAACGTATCCATTGACAGCACG
>JAFSYZ010000056.1 GCA_017455785.1 Candidatus Methanomethylophilaceae archaeon | reverse complement strand
CTCCGCAATCTGATTCGCAGTGTATCCGTTCGCATGATCATCCTTTCCACTCGTTTCCATCACCCCGCTCCGATATTGATATTCTATAGTCTGAACTGTTATATCATCATGATACATCTACAGACATATTATCATATCCTTCATTGAATATTATCTCATCAGTAGGATCCGAATCAATAGGAGGGGTTGGTTATGGAATTGAAGCATGGAACCAACTTCAATTTTACTATTATTGCAATGACTTTAGAATCCATGCATCTTGAATGTATGTCAACCTGTTAAATAATCCAAATGTAAAATGGAGGCACTTATCGAAATGCGCCTCGTATGATTCTGAATACGTACTGTATGCATCCTGTTGCAGAACAATCATAATATCGTTACACGTTTACTATTCGACAAGGAGCGTGGTTGTACATGGAGAACCGCAGAGCGAGGGAGACACCGCCCAGTTACAAGGCAGGCATATTCCTCGGCATCACGATGGTGGTGTGCGCTATCATTATGTTGATCACGCGTTTCGCCTCTCTGGAGATAGATGGCGAGACGATCTCCGTGGAAGACGGCCCCCTGGGCATACTGTCCAGGTTCATGCTCCTCTTAGGCGGGGCTATCATATTGCTGAAGAGGAAGAAGGGCAATTATTTCGCCGTCGGGATGTACGCGCTCACATTAGGTCTGTCCAGATTGGTCAGGTCAATACCCTATTTGGGCGCAGAATCGGACATCGTATTCTATTCTGGGGTATTCATCGTAATCCTCAGTGGGAATCTAGCGATCACCGGATACAATCATCTCACAATCAGGATGAGGGACCCCCTCAACATGAGAATCACGACCCTGATAATACTCCTGTTTTACGCCATCGTGCTGATGTACTTCATATACATCGACGAGAAGCCTGTAGTGATACTGAGGTTCATGCCCGATGTCGTGTGGTACATACCCATCTATGTGATGCTTCTGATCGTTCTTTTCTCGAAGGAAGTGGTGGACAATTCGCCTCTGGGACGCATCAGGACTCATGTATCCGAAACTGCCGACAGGTTCGGATTGGGTGAGGAGATAACCATCTCAGAGGAGGATGCGGAGAAGATCAAGGCGGGAATCACCGGACCTCAGGGGTGGAAGGTAAAGGTTATTGGAGGCGTGGAGATCCTGGAGGAGAACGTAACGTTCGAATCCCGTAGAGGCGATAGGGATGTTGTCCTCGAAAGATGCGAAGGGGACGGTACGCTTCGCATCACCGTTGTCGATGACAGGGAGGATTCGTTCATCAACGGCCGTCGCTTATCTGTATCATCTTATAACGAATCCCATGGGTCCCTGGATCTCATCGATGGCAGGGGAGTCTGTGCCAAACTTAACGTAAGGAGGTCGCCCCAGTGATAGATCTTGAGAATTCCAGGATACATGTGGACTACATCGCGGCCTTCCTGATGATACTGATCGGGTGCTTGGACCTATACTTTATTATCGATGTGTTAGTCGTTTTGTTGCAGTTGATGGACATCTACACATTGGTTCACATAATGAGATTGAGCCTATGGTTCCTAGGGGCCTCGGTGCTCCTGCTGACCAAACATCGCAGCATAGTGAAGACATTGGTGGTATCTTCGATACTCTTCGCCATCCTAAGCTTGTACAATGCATTCGACTCTCTTGTGCTGGTAAATGAGGCGCTGGATTACAACATCGTGAACTTCTTCATGGGGGCAGCGATGCTACTCTGCGGATTGATGCTTTTTGGGAACATCATAATCTATTGGACCAAGGCATCGTCGAGTCTCGACGGCATGTTGTTCTCTTTGGCCGTACTCCTCTGTTTGAACATCATAGACAATCTCAGCTTGATACGTTACGGTTCGGATCCCTATGGCGTTATCATTATGATGATCCCTAAGCTCCCGATGTATGCCCTGATCGTGCTATGCATCATGATGCTACGTTCCAAGTCCGTCAAGGTCAATACCATGATCTACGACGTGATGCAGTCCTCGAAAGATGTCAGGAAGTTCGCTACACCGGTAGGTGTTAAGGTGGATCGCATGCAAATCCAAAGGATCAAGGACATAGCGGATTCAGGACTATCGTCGGATTCCTACGAAGTGAAGCTCAATTCGTATTACCCTGTGGACTACAAGCTGATCTTCACGAAGAGCGACGACAGGACGCACGTTCGCTTCTGTTCTTTGGACGATCGCACAGAGGCCGGATTGGCAAGGTTCAATCTGAAGGGGATATGGATGGATACGGATGATCCCGAAACATGCGAACTGATCAGGTTGTACGGCGATGATATGTTCTACATACAGCTGATCGTCGGCGGTCCGTACAAGAAAAGCGAGGAGAAGGTCTCCATCATCGAGGTCTTCAGAGGATGAGTATACGATTCTGGAATGCCTGGTCGTCATGGTTGATCGGCGAGAGGGACGTTAACTCCAGGGCTGTTATCTGCCAGATGTAAAATGGCCCAGGCCCGGTGGCCCTTCAAGAGCCTGATGTCAGGAATGCTGACGATAGATCATCTACCTCTGACGATACGCCTTACTATTACAAATCCGACGACGAGGACTCCGAGCGTTATGAATACTGCGATTCCGATGATTTCCCCGGTATTGAACTCATGATTGTTGACGTTGAATTCATACTCCAAAGTCGCCACCGTGCTACCGACTGGGATGAGACGTATCGTGTAGTGATCGTTCTCTAGATTGACCAATACTCCGGGATCGTCGGTGATCACGATAGTCTTCAAATCCTTTGATATCTCCACCTTCCCATGTTCGGTGATGACCTTGGTGTAAGGGTTTGGATCGTCTTTTTGCGAGAAAATGTATGCAATCCTATCTCCGGAGGGAATCTCCTCCTGAAGCTGGATGGTGATGACCCCTTCCTTGTTGTCGTACGAGACATCGTACGCCTTAGGTGCGGGTTCCGCGAAGAAGAACGCGTATACGAATATGGCGATGATCGCTATTATCAAAACCAATGAGATGATTTTTACAACAGGCCTCAGCGTCCCGGATGCCATGGGATTTAGACGGTCTGAGAGTATTTAATGGTTATTTTGATGTGAGCGATGTTCTCATTATACTTGAACGAGTTTTTCACTCCGTCATCCAGACATAAATGAGGACGGATCCTGTGCTTTCGATTGTGAAACGAGCGCATTGCAGCGAAAGCAATTCAGTTCAGTCAAAAATCAGGTCATTATACGTCTGGACAGGCGATCTCAAAAGGTCCTCGGATAGCGGACGCTCTCTAGGATTGCCCCGCTATTGGTACCGCTGAAAGATGTCCAGCGCATGCCTTCGCTGAGGATTACGGGCGACATTACCGGAAGATCTCCGGAAATACACATGATATCATGTCAAACGATAACATCATCAGTGATGAACAGAGGAGAGCGCAGGAGCTCCTGGGGGCCGCAGAGCCCACGACCAAACCTGCGATGAAGAACAGGTTGATGCAGTTCAGCTCAGGGCCCATCTACATGGACCTCAGGACCGTGTCCGAATACGATAAGGTCCTCCAGGACTACAAACCACCTGTACCGAAGATTGTACTGCTTGTGAACAACAAGTTCGTCGGACTCCCGTTCGACAGCGAGCTCCTCAAGGAGTTCGGCTCCTTCGTGAGAGACGTGGGAGAAGCCATCGAAGGGGTCAGGATACGAGACTCACTGTTGTATTCGGATTCAAAATGATTTAATACACAAATATGTGTAATCATATCATAATATTATGTTTTAAATACATAAAAGACTATGCCCAAGTGATGAATGTCGAAAAGAAGGAGATGTCTGTTTTCGTGGACAGGGAATTCATAGATTATATTGACAGGAAGATCTTGGACGGAGAGTATACAAGCAGGAACGATTTCGTCGTATCCGCCGTGAGATTCCACCAGCAGCGCATGAAAGGTCTTATCGCCCAGTATATGTACAGCGCGGAGCATCTGATCAAGGAATCGGAG
>JAFSYZ010000055.1 GCA_017455785.1 Candidatus Methanomethylophilaceae archaeon | reverse complement strand
GTGATCTACTACTCAGGGATAGGGGGCAACTTCTGGACATTGATCGACACCACCTTGATAATAGGTAACAATTCGGACGGGTCGTTCACCCCGGCGAAGGAGGTCGGGATATGATAACCGATCTCTTCATCAACATCGGGAGCAAGGATTCCGAGAAGAAGGCGGACCAGATCGTATCGTTGATCTGTGTGGCGCTGTTGGTGTTCATCGCCATCTATTACATTTTGGCCTGGGCGCACGTCATCCCCTTGTGGAGGCATCAGATATCGTACGTGATCATCCTGATATGTGCGATCGTACTGATGGCGGCCGTGGTCATCTTCTGCATATCGGATAACAGGCTCTCGCTTGTCAGATATGCATTGATGGGCGCGGTGATGCTGACATCACTGGTCATTGTTGTAATAGTTGTCAACAATTATCTGATATTCGCGCTGCCCGTCATTCTGTGTATCGTCTACAATGACAAGGCGTTCGCGATATTCGTCTCGGTCGTGAGCGGCATAATGATGCTCATCGAACCATTCCTGTCATTCCTGGTCGGCAATGTCAACTACAACTACGTCAACCTGGTCCCGGATGACCCGTTCATAAGGATAATGGGTTTCGGTACCGACAGCATCATGAAGGAGATGATGGAATTCACCATACCCAGTTTCGTATTGTTCATGGCCATCTCTTTGCTTTCAATATGGCTCACCGACCTCGGTTTCAAGAACATGAAGAAGTACCATGAGACCTCTGTGAAGGAGGCCACGGTCGAGAGGGAGATGTCCATCGCCTCCGAGATACAGAAGGGAATGCTTCCGGTTAGCATCGAGGATAACGAGGAATATGCCATCTCCGCATCGATGACGTCCGCCAAATCGGTCGGCGGCGATTTCTACGATTTCTTCATGATAGACGACAGCCACGTGGCGATAGTTATCGCGGATGTCTCCGGGAAAGGCATCCCCGCATCATTGTTCATGGCAAGTGCCAGATCGGCATTGCGCAGCAATCTCATCAGCGGATTCCAGACAGATATGGCGGTGAAGAGGACCAACATGTTCCTCTGTGATTTCAACAGCGAGAAGCTGTTCGTGACCGCTTGGGTCGGAGTTGTCGATCTGGAGAGCGGACGTGTATCTTACGTGAACGCAGGGCACAATCCCCCGTTCCTGGTGCATAACGGTTCATTGACCAAACTGGACACCAAACCCGATTTCGTCCTCGGAAGGAAGAGGAGGATGGGATACACCGAGCACAGGCTCACCATGGAGCCGGGTGATAGATTGTTCCTTTACACCGACGGTGTGACGGAGGCGGTCGGACCGGACGGCACGATGTACGGTGAGGACAGGTTGGTGAATGTACTTTCATCAACGCATGGTTCAGCATCGGCGTTCCATGATGCCGTTTCTGAGAATGTGAACGACTTCGTCGATAATGTGGACAGATATGATGACATGACCATCCTGGTGTTCGGATTCGAGAAGCCGATGGTCGATGATGATGTGTTCACGGATTTCAGATTGGACCGCAGCAGTTACAACGATATCATGAAGTACATACGCGAGCAGCTGACCGCACAGAAGTGCCCTGAGAACGTCATCCGTGATATCGAGGTATCATCATCCGAGATACTGGCGAACATAGACATGTACGCTTATCAGGAGCAGGGCGGTGAGTTAGGCGTATCGGTCAAGGTCAAAGGCAGGAGGGCCAAGGTGGTCTTCAGGGACAAGGGTCCGGAATACGATCCGCTTCTGAAGGACAATCCGGATATCGAGCAGAGGATAAAGGATCATAAGAAGGGCGGCTTCGGGCTGTTCCTGGTAAGGAAACTGATGGATGACGTAGGTTACATCAGGAAGGAAGATTTCAACGTTTTAACGATAAAGAGAGGGTTCTGATTATTATGCAGATCGACAAGAGGATAGAGGAAGGGACACTGTTCCTGACGCCCATGGGCAGTATCGACTATGTGACGGCACCGGAATTGGATGATGTCATAGAAGCAGATGCGGCATCCGTGGATGAGATAATCATAGACATGAAGAACGTACCGTACATCTCATCGGCCGGGTTGAGGACCATACTGAACGCGGACGAGCTTATGGAGGACAAGAGGGGCATCAAGTTACGCAACGTGAACAACGATGTCATGTCCGTGCTGAAGATGTCCGGTTTCCTGGATACTTTGAATATATTTTGATTAAATATTCAGTATCTCATCCAACCCCACTTGGATGATGTCGTCGATATGCTCGTTG
>JAFSYZ010000054.1 GCA_017455785.1 Candidatus Methanomethylophilaceae archaeon | reverse complement strand
TGTGATGATGATACGCTTGATCCTGTTGGTGAAGTAGATGAATCCGTCCTTTATGCATCCCAGGTCACCTGTGTGCAGCCAAGTCCTTCCGTCCTCATGGACCCTGAGCGTGTTCTCCGTCTCCTCCTTGTTGTTGAGATACTCCATCATGAGGGCGGGGCCGCTGATACACATCTCACCGTACTCTCCGTCGGGAGCCTCATCCGTGGTGTCTATCTGAACGATCTTGTACATCATACCGGGGATCGGTACGCCGACGCTTCCCGGACGCTCCTCGAATTTGGGAGTGATAGCAGTCGCTGTCAGGCATTCCGTACATCCGAAACCGATCCTGATCTTTCTGGTGCATCCATGCTCTGCGATGAAGTTATCGAAACGTGCTTTGGATTCGGTGGACATGCTGTCCCCTCCGCAGAATATGCCTCTGAGGAAGGAAAGGTCCGCTTTCTTCAGGTATTCGTTGTCCACCATCTTCTCGTACATCGACGGCACACCGGCGATGAAGTTGACCTTATAGTCGACTATGGTCTTGCATAGTGAATCCAATGTGAAGTTGGGCATGATCACGCATTTCAGCCCGATGCATACAGGGAGGTGGACGCATGTGCACAGTCCGAATCCGTGGAACATCGGCATCTGTGTGAGCATCGTGTCACCTTCTCCCAGGATGCCTGAGAGCTCGATCATACCCATGGCCGTGACATTGAACGACCTGCTGGAATGGACGGCGCCCTTGTTCCTTCCCGTGGTCCCTCCTGTGTACAGGATGGATGCCGGTTCATCAGGACTTACCTGAGGCATGCTCTTGTCGACATCACTGATGTTCATCTTCATGAAGTCCATCCACATGGTCGCTTTCGGGTCGTTGACCTTCACCGGTTTCGCTTCTTTTACGAACAGTTTGGCGAAGAACCTTTTCAGTGGTGAGAACGTATCCGTGATCCTCGTGACAATGAGTTTCTCCATACAGGTCTTCCCGATCTCGGGGAACTTGTTGGCGAACATGTCCATGGTGATGCACACCTTGCTTCCGGAATCCTCGACGTAGAATTCTATTTCGTTAGATGATGACAAAGGATGGACCATGACGGATACAGCACCTAGCCTGCTGATGGCATAGAACGATATGAATGCCTGCGGACAGTTGGGAAGACAGATGATCACTTTGTCACCCATCTTGACCCCGAGTTTCTTCAGACGCAGAGACAGGTCATCGACCTGTGATACGAATTGGTTGTATGTGTATTCGTAGCCGAGGAACTCGTAGGCGATCTTCTGACCGTTCTCTTTTGACGTCTTCTTCAATACATCGTACAGGGACAGCTCGGGAACCGGTATACTAGGGCTGGAGATCATTCTATATCCTCGACCTTGGCGACATTATGGACAGTTCGATACTGGTCTATAATGTGGCCTATGGCCGGCCTTAAGCATCCAACAGATAAATCCATATCGTTTATAACGGCCCTCTAGGACCGTCATCACCTTGATGTAACAGGCTTTGACGAAATGGTAAATAGGAAGATACATTAATCATCCTGATAAACTCAGGAAGTCCAATCAGGACTTCGGAAGGTTGGATGGTGGATCGATGAAAATTGCTGTTATCGGTGCCGGATCGATGGGCTGTATGCTGGGAGGCTATCTCCAGTTGGGCGGTGCGGATGTCACCCTCGTGGTCAGAAGGAAGGAGCTTATGGATGCCCTCAACGAGAAGGGACTGACCGTTCGTATGTATGAGGACGAGGACAGCGCCAGCAGTCTGAACATACCGGTGAAGGCTGCGGTCGATGTGAAGGACCTCGGAGTCATGGATGCCCTCCTCGTGATGGTCAAGGGACCGGACACGAAGGCAGCGATGGATTCCGCCAAGATCCTCATCGGTGACAACACCAAAGTGGTCACACTGCAGAATGGTATCGGCAACGTGGACATCATCAAGGGATACGTTCCCGAGGACAGGATATACTACGGATGTCTCAACATGTCAGCGACCATGGACTCTCCGGGAACCATCTCCGGAGGGCTCTTCGGCAGCAACAACATCTTCATCGGTTCCGTGACCCGCGGTAAGGAGCAGAAGGAATTCGGAGAGGGATTCTGCGAACTGTTCAGGAAGGGCGGGATCACGGCCACCTATACCGACGACATCGACAGGGAGGTGTGGTACAAGCTCCTGATGAACATCGCGGTGAATGCATCCTGCGGTCTGGTCAGACTCAGGGGAGGGGAGGCGGGAGAGGATCCGCAGTTCATGCTTCTGGCCATGGACATGGTGAAGGAGGCCATCACCGTGGCGCATGCCATCGGCATAGAGTTGGACCTCGGATACTTTATGGCAGAGATCCTACCCACCGCACGCAAATCATCAGGTAAGCACTATCCATCAATGGCACATGACATGATGATCTCCAAGACGAAGACGGAGATCGATTTCATCAACGGTGCCGTGGAACGTCTCGGCGCGTCCGCGGGAGTGCCGACACCTGTCAACACCACGATATCAAGACTGGTCAGGGTCATCGAAAACAATTATCAGAGGCAGTATTTCCCGAAGACGAAAGGGAATGCCCCTTCATTCACTATCACGATCAATGAGAAGTTCTGCAAGGGCTGCGGATATTGTGTAAGGTACTGCCCGAAGAACGTCATAATCATAGAGGAGAACGATAAGGCCGTGGTGAAGGATCTGGGCGGCTGCATAGGCTGTCTGAACTGTGCTACGATATGTCCAGAGGCGGCCATAACCGTATCCAAGGAGTGAGACCGATGGAAAAGAGATTCATGAAAGGGAACGAGGCGTTGGCCGAGGCCGCCGTAAGGGCGGGCATGAGGTTCTTCGCAGGTTATCCGATAACACCTCAGAACGAGATCCCCGAATACCTGAGCTGGAGATTGCCTGAAGTAGGGGGTACATTCATCCAGGGTGAGAGCGAGATCGCATCCATAAACATGGTCTACGGTGCGGCATCGACCGGTGTCAGGGCGATGACATCGTCATCCGGACCCGGTATAAGCCTTAAGACCGAAGGCATTTCATATCTCTCGGCTGCAAGACTCCCTGCCTTGATAGTTGATGTCAGCAGGGGAGGTCCCGGACTGGGGAGCATCCAGCCCGCTCAATCTGATTATCTGCAGGCGACGAAGGCATTGGGACACGGCGGACACCGTCTCATCGTGTTTGCGCCCAATTCCGTACAGGAGATAGTCGATCTCACCTACGGTGCATTCGATTATGCCGAGAGGGACAGGAATCCCGTTATGATACTCATCGATGGTGTCCTCGGGGCCATGATGGAATCCGTGGAACTGCCGGAGATGAAGGAGCCGTCACCTAAGGAACAGTCATCATGGTCATTGGGCCGCTGGGACGGTGAAGCGAGGAAGGCGCACATCATCTCACCGATATACGAGGCCGGATTGGAAGGATTGAACAGGAGTTTCGGTGAGAGGACCGAGGGGTGGAAGGAGAACGACGTCAAGGTCGAGGAACTCTACCTAGATGATGCGGAGTACGTGATCACCGCTTACGGTATCGCATCACGTGTATGCAGACAGGTTATCGAGAACATGAGGAAGAAAGGATACAAGATCGGTATGATAAGGCCGATAACACTCTTCCCGTTCCCTGAGAAGAGTTTCGAATCATTGGACAATGGGAAGGTGAAGGCCATCATCGATATCGAGATGGCCATCCCAGGGCAGATGGCGGAGGACGTGAGGGCATCCGTGAAAGGAAGGATCCCGGTGTTCGAGTACGGACACTCAGGAGGTGTCCTGTTGGATGACTTCGATGTGAAGAATGCCGTCACCGACATCATAGACAAGGTGGAGGGAGAGCAATGACCGACCTGTATCAGAGACCGGTATCTATCTTCCCCAGTGCTTCATCTTACTGCCCCGGTTGTCTTCATGCTACGGCGACGAAGATAATCGCCGAGGCCATAGATGAACTCGGACAGAAGGACAACACCATATTCGTACTCCCGGTGGGATGCTCCACACAGGGACTCGTCTCATGGGATCTGGATATCATAGGTTCGGCACATGGGAGGGCACCTGCCGTCGCTACAGGAATAAAGAGGTGCAGGCCTGACTGCATGGTGTTATGCTATCAGGGTGACGGAGACCTCGCATCAATAGGATTGGCCGAGATATTATCCGCTGCCAACAGAGGGGAGAACATCACAGTGATATTCGCCAACAACTCCATCTTCGGAATGACCGGGGGACAGATGGCCCCGACAACACTCGTAGGTCAGAAGGCCACCACCGCACGTGACGGAAGGGACCCTAAGAACACGGGATTCCCGCTCAAGATGTGCGAACTCATAAAGGAGTTCGAGGCACCTAGGTTCGTAGCAAGATACTCACTGCGTACACCATCAGGTGTCAAACAGGCGAAGGCCGCCATAATAAAGGGTATGAAGAACCAGCTTGAGGGCAAAGGTTTCTCGTTCATAGAGCTGCTGACAAACTGTCCGACAACATGGCATACGGATCCATTGGGAAGTCTCGACTTCATGGAGAAGTACACGGAGAAGTACTTCGAATGCAAGGTGTTCGCCGACAGGGAAGGGAGGTTCTGGGAATGAAATACGCTATACTCATAACAGGGTCCGGAGGACAGGGTGTACTCTCATCAGGGATGTCCATCGCTTCAAGCGTATCCGGTCTGGCACATTCCACTTATGTCCCATGGTACGGTGCCGCACAGAGGGGCGGAGTAGCGAGATGTTCAGTCGTCGTCAGCGACGAACCCATCCTGTCACCGCTTCCTGGATTGTACAACGCAATCGTGGCGATGAACGACAGCGCATGTCAGAAAGCACTGTCGGAACTGAGGCACGGCGGCCTGATCGTCAGGAACTCGAACAGATGCACCAGCAGGATATCCGCTGACGCGATACTATTGGATGTCCCGGCGGATGATATGGCCAAGGAGGCGGGCGACCGCAGGATGGCCAACATGGTCCTGACCGGAGCGTTGCTGGGTATGGTAGGTGTCATCCCGTTGGAGGATGTCGAGGAACTGATGCTGTCCAAGATGGCGGCCAAGAATCCCGCATTGGGTGAGATGAACAGGAAGGCCCTGGAGGCCGGCTATGCCTGGGGAGAGGATCCCGACCATATCGTGGAACTGGAGGAGAAGGAGGTCACCGACAGTAAGTACAGCCTCGAGAGGACCACGGTCGGTGAGCTGCTCGACACACCCGAATTAAGGGCCGTTGTGGAGAGGATCGTACCTCAGATACTCGAACACCCCCTGATCGAAGCTGGAAGGATGTTCAGGATCGCGGATGCGCTGCCTTACATCAAGGACATGATAACCGATGAGCAGCTAAATGAATTCAGAACTGCTCTCGAGAGTCTCTGAAGCGATAATAATCGGTCCATGCACCATGTTCATAGATTGATCAGGTGAACCCTTTTATCCTGGTTCAGTAGATTATCCATCGATGAAGGTCTATATCATCGACAACGGAGGGCAGTGGACGCACCGCGAATGGCGTGTCCTGAAGTACATGGATGTGGACACCAAGATAGTGCCGAACACAACACCCTTCGAGGATCTGAAGGATGTCGATGGTCTCGTTCTTTCCGGAGGTGCACCTTCCGTGGCGACCGAACAGGATGCCATGGGTAACAACGGGGAATATCTTGACAAGGCGGAGTTCCCCATTTTCGGTATCTGCGCCGGTATGCAGTTCACCTGCGAGCATTTCGGTTCCGTATTGGGTCCTGCCGAGAACCCTGAGTTCAGCAAGGTGGATCTGAAGATAGTCGATCACAAGGATATCTTCAAAGGCATCCCCGATGAGATAACTGTATGGGCATCGCATAACGATGAGGTCAAGGCAGTACCAAACGGATTCGACCTTCTGGCATCGTCACCTACCTGTCCGATAGAGGCGGTACGTTGCAAGGACAGACCGATCTACGCAGTGCAGTTCCATCCCGAGGTGGAGCACACCGAGTACGGTGAACAGATGTTCCAGAACTTCCTCGATATCTGTTCGGGCGATTACTGAGGCTTGGTCCCGACGTATATGTTCACGGCGCCCATGGATTTACTGTAGAACCTGGCGTCCGAGAATCCTGCCTTCTTGAATATCGCGACCATATCGTCACCGTGAGGGAATCCCTCCAGGGATGACGTCAGCCAATCGTATGCAGGCTGTTTGCCGTCGATCTTCTTCCCCTTGTCGAATCTCCTGCCGAACCTGGGGACGATGTGGAACACGTAGATGTTGTATCCGAAACGCAGAATCTTGTTCTTCGGTTTGGACAGTTCCGCGACTATTACCTTGCAGCCGGGTTTCAGCACCCTGTACATCTCGTTGACCGCCTGTTGGATGTTGGTGACGTTCCTGAGCATGTACCCCGATGTGACGAGATCGAAGGTGTTGTCATCGAACTCCATGTCCAACGCATCGCCGACACGGAAGTCCACCTTCTTCGGCAGATCCATCGTCTCCATCTTCTTCTCGGCCATGGCGAGCATGCCAGGCGTTATGTCGACACCGATCACTTCCCCTTCTGGACCGACCCTCTCAGCGGCCATGAAGGATATCTCTCCCGTTCCGCAGCCGACATCGCAGACCTTCTTCCCTGTGATGTCGCCGGCCTTCTTGAACATGAACCTGTGCCATTTTTTGACCATGCCCATGGACATGATGCCGTTCATCTTGTCGTAGTACTCGGCGATCTCGTTGAAGACGTCCTTTACGTACGTCTCCTTCCCTTCGAACTGGTTGCCTTTGAGTTCCTCGGACATGGTATCTCCTCAGATGTGAATGAACATCGCGCACAAATAACCTACTACCAGGAGGACACCGAAATGCCAGTTCAGTTTGAAGCATAATGGTACCAACATGAATCCCGAATGCGGGTCATCATGCGCATTTTTGCTGTTCTTGTACAATATGTAAGCGTCATAAAGTGTGATGAATGCCAATGCACAACCCCAGGGCACCAGCTGTGTTATTATCAGTATGGCAAGGGCCACGAACGAACCTAAGGATTCGATGAGATAGAGCTTCATGGCCGTCTCATATCTCATATGGCCGCTCAATGTCCCTACATTGGCCTTCTTGTCCTCGTAGTAATCACGCAATTCGTTCCCTGCGAGGACGCCGGTGATCATCATGGCATTAG
>JAFSYZ010000053.1 GCA_017455785.1 Candidatus Methanomethylophilaceae archaeon | reverse complement strand
GTAGAACAGCACGCCTCTCGGAGGTCTGATGCCGAGTCTCTCGAAGGCCTTCTTGTCCTCACTGGGTATGAACACTTCCCTGATCTCCTTCTTCACCGCTTCTAATCCTCCGACATCCGACCATGCTACCTTAGGAACGTCAACAATGACTTCCCTCATACCGCTCGGTTCGACTTCGGAAAGGGCTCTGTAGAAGTCCTCCATGTTGACCTTCATCGATTCCAAGGTCTTGTTGGATATCGGTTTGTCAAGGTCGAAATCTCCCAGGTGCCTGGTAAGGCACTTCATGGCTGCTTCCCTTGCTAAAGCGGCAAGGTCCGCACCCACGAAACCTTGTGTCATGGCCGCGAGTTTCTCCGTGGAGACGTCATCATCCAACGGCATGTTTCTCAGATGAACACCGAGGATCTCATTCCTGCCGTCCCTTCCAGGGATTCCAATCTCGATCTCCCTGTCGAACCTTCCCGGCCTCCTCAGTGCAGGGTCTATTGCATCCTCCCTGTTGGTGGCCGCAATGACTATAACGTCACCTCTCACGGAAAGACCGTCCATAAGTGTCAACAACTGAGCGACGACACGTCTCTCCATCTCCCCCGTCACGGTGTTCCTGTTGGGTGCGATGGAATCTATCTCATCTATGAACACAATACTGGGGGCGGACGCCTCGGCCTGTTCGAACACGTTCCTGAGGCGTTCCTCGCTCTGTCCGTAGTAACTGCCCATGATCTCAGGGCCCTGAATGGAATAGAATGATGCACCTGACTCTCTAGCAACAGCCTTGGCTATCAATGTCTTACCGGTTCCGGGCGGACCGTACAGCAGGACACCCTTCGGTGAGGATATCCCCAATGTCAGGAACAATTCCGGGTGCTTGATCGGGAGCTCTATCATCTCCCTTATCCTCTTCAGCTCGTCCTCAAGTCCTCCCACATCCTCGTAAGTGACACGGCTCTTGTACTCATCGGCCTTGGCCGATGGCTCCTCCTTGATGACTATCTCCGTGCTGTTGTTGATCACCACAATACCGGTCGGTGCTGTGGTTATCACCTTGAACGATATCGAACTGCCCATGAGGGCTATGTTCGGTACGACTATCTCGTCCTCTTTGACGACGGGTCTGTTGATCATTCCGTTCTTGAAGATCTCGTCGGAACCCTCGCGGAAGGATATCTTCTTCCCCGCAGGCAGATTGTAAGGAGCGATAACGACCTTCTCCGCAGGTATGGTCTCGGCCTTCCTTACCCTAACATTTTCATCCACACTGACGCCGGCGTTGGACCTGGTGGTACCGTCCATACGGATTATCCCGCGCCCCTCGTCATCGATGGCACCCTTCATGACCTTGGCCACGGTGGCCCTTTTGCCGATGATCTCCACAACATCGCCTACCTGCAGCTCCAGTTTCCTGGCGGATGCGGAGTCTATCCTGACCCTTCCGAATCCCGCTTCCGATTTTGTGAAAGCGGTCGCGACCTTCAGTTCTAAGAAATCTTCCATCGGGACACCCGATGTCATTGAAATTTAATATAGAATGGCATGGAACCGACCCGACGATGATTTCAAGTCCATCGGTTCCGAGCGGTCTTTAACGGATAGGGGTGAAGATCAACCTTTGTAGGCACTGTAAATGGCATAACCTATACCGATCACGGCACCTATGCCCGCTATCGTCCCGATGCATATGGCGGCCTCGCCTCTTGCATTCAGGAATTTCTCCGAGGGTTCTGAACATTCAGTGAAACTGGTTTGAACTTCCACCGGTTGCAGACCACCTTGGCATTCTATTTTAGTACAAGTTCCGGATACGCGAGTGTATTTGTAATTCTGGAACAGGCCTTCGTGTTCGTAATCTGTTATGGTTGCGGGCTCCATTCCCATATAGTTCGTAGTCGTTCTTCTCTTGAGTATGATGTTGTCTCCGATCCAACCGCCGGTGAGCTCCTTCTCCTCTTCGCTCATCTGGTCGTAACTGTCCGGCATCTTCATCTCGTTGCAGTTCCTTATCACGGATTCCCCCGACGTACTCCGTTTGTATAGGACGGTATCAGAGTAATTTCCCCATTCGGGCATCTAACCCAATCGTAGGGAATTACTTCTCTTTCTGTGATAAAGACATGCTCCCGGATTTGATATGTGCAGACAAGAATAGTCCAACAATGATGCCGACTATATCTTTCCTTGTACCGTTTGTCTGTCCTTTGTCCAATGCTCTTTTATCCGCAATTCAAGATTGGTCATCATGGACAATAAGACACTGGCAGTCATAGCCGTGGTCGTCATCGTCATCGCCGGCGTAGGGATAGGCATCGCCGTTCTGAACAACAACAATGACGGTGGGGAGCACAAGCGCGGAGGCAACGATTATTCCCTCCTCGACCCCAAGAACATCAAGGAAGGATTGACCATCACCTACACGGGAACACCCTATTACGGCGAGTTCTCCGAGACGGTGGTCGTGACATCCGTGGAGAACGGCAACGTCGGATTCAGCGATACAATCTACTCGAAGGATTACGAGTACGTCAGGAACGGCATGACGCCGGAGACCTTCTCTCCGTCGTCGTTCGAGTTCGATTACACCGGGACGACCTTACCCCAGGGTGTGAATGTGAAGAAGGACGGTAACGTTTACACGATCAACGGCACTTTCGACAAGACGTCGTACATGTACAAGTACAGGTACTCCTACACCGATCTGAAGATTACATACAACGGCACTGTAACCGATGTATCCGGTATCAGGGCCGCCGTGTACGAGTACGACGGTACCGTCATCGACACCACGAACGATATCAAGATGGTGGACGGACAGATTCTGGCCAAAGCAACATCCCATATCGACGAGAAAGACGAAGTCACTGTGGCCGAGTTCTATGACGGTTGGGGACCGTACGTCTTCGATGAGGAGGACTACAAAGGCGCGACCATCACATCAGAGGACGGGAAGTACGACGAGGTGAATGTGAAGATCTACACCGTGAACGGCAAGGTCGTCCAGGAGTACAGGGAACTCGTCTACGATAATTACAAGGTGTATGTCTACAACGGTTACACTCTTCACAATGAAGGAAAGATAAACGGACACGATGAGGACATCACCATGTCCATTTATGTCGCCTGAAACCATTCCGGTCCGGGAGGACCATCGCAAGATGGCCTTCCCGCGGTCCGTTTTCGAAATGGGATCTTATGTTCACAGCATGAGTGGATGTACTCATTCGTCGGACAGTTCCGCCGCCACGAACGGCGCCATGTATATCGG
>JAFSYZ010000303.1 GCA_017455785.1 Candidatus Methanomethylophilaceae archaeon | reverse complement strand
GTCCAAAATATTGAAAAAATCGACATTCAACGTATTCTGCCAATGATTTTGACGGATTCCACCGCGAGAAGTATAATACAGGAAGGAAATATTGCCGACGAAGTCAGATGAATTCCGACAATAGAGCGATCCACCTGATTCGAAACACCTGTTACAGGACATCGAAACTCATCGAGAGATCCTATTCCAGATTCGAGAGGTTCGTAGCGTTCTCCAAGCATCCGCTCCTGATCCTGATCATCATCGGGATACTCCTGAGGATCGCACTGATACCGTTCTCATTCAACGCGGATATGAGATACTGGGGTTGGATAGTCGACATCATCGACAACGACCTCGGTCTGTACGACACGGAAGGGTACTACTACAGTCCGGTCTGGGGTTACGTACTTGGACTGTTCACATATCTCGGAAAGTTGATCGGTATCACTGATTACGGTTCCCTGGTGACGGAATTCGTCCCCTACATGTCGGAGACTTACACGGTGTTCGATTACGTGATGAACATCGGATTCTCGTTCATCGTGAAATTGCCATTGCTGATCGTTGACATCATCGTCGGATTGCTCCTGCATCGTTTCGTCAAGACCGTGACGGAAAGCGACATCAAAGCGGTGATGGCTTTCGCGATGTGGTTCTTCTGCCCGTTGGTATTGGTCGAGACGAGCGTGCATGGGATGTTCGACAACATCTCCGCATTGTTCCTCCTGCTCACCATAATGTTGGCATACGACAGGAACTACTTCTCCGCCGGTATGGCGTTCTCATTCTCGATGATGGTGAAGATCTTCCCGATATGCTTCGCATTCCTGTTCATGGCGTGGATCTTCAAGAAGGAAGGATGGGACTACAACGGCCTGAAGAAGCTTGCAATGTCCATTGCTGGCACATTGGTCGGATTCGTCATTCTGAACATCCCGTCCATCCTGTCAAACAACATATGGGAGATAATGCGTTTCTTCACCGACAGATTGGGTGTATCCGTCGCAAAGGTGAACAGCATACTGCCATTGCCACGCATCATCATCGCCCTTGTGGTGCTTCTGATGATCGCAGCGATCATCTGGTTCGTCTTCAAGGACAGGATCATCGCCATCAGAGAGAGGATAAGGGACATGGATCCCAAGAGAAGGGACATGATCGTCCTCCGGTTCACCATCGCGGTTACCGTCCTGTTCATGATCCTCATCGCGGCATACTCGGTGATCTCCATCTCCAGGAACGGCGGTGCGGGATTCAAGACCTACATCGAGAGCATCGCCATGAAGGTCATGATAATGATCGCTTTCATCTCCGTGGCGTTATCGTTCTTCATAGCCTACCGCTTCGCATTCGAGAAGGAGCTCACGGACAGGGGTCTGTTCACGGCATTGATGCTGACGTCCTGCTTCCTGTTCATCTGGATGCCTCTGCCGCAATATCCCATAGCAGTCATCCCGCTGATGGTGCTGTTCGTAGTGATGACAGATGAAAGATTCGTCGTCCCTTTCATAGTGTTCACGGTATGCATGGCACTGTACGATCTTGCCATGGGCGGTATCACTGCCCTGTTCTCGATAGCGACATACACGGACATCATCGATCTCGACCTTGTGCTGTCATTCCTCGACTTCTATACGAACGACTCGTTCTTCCTCGAACCCAACGTCATATTCATCGGATTGTTCGGCGTATTGGCATACATATCGATGATCTATCTTCCCTTCAAATGGTTGAAGGAACATAACTGGGGGAGATTGTAATGATCTCCAACAGAGTCATCCTTGCAATCCTCACGGTATTCCTGCTGGCAGGCTGTGCCGTGATCTACTGCGTGGACAACGATGATTACACCGCAACCGTCAACACCGATTCGGGAGGTGTGGATTACACCATATCAGGGTTCATGCCATGCGACTATACATTCAAAGTGTATTCCAACACAGATGTCCCTGACAGATTGTACTTCTACTATGACGAGGACTACGAACACTTCTACGACATCGAAAGACAGAAGACCTTCTTCAACGACTTGGAGAGGGTGCTGAAGGCCCGCGGTTTCGATGAGATACAGTACGTTGATGCCAACGGTCTGAAGGGACTGATCGACGACCCGTCCAAAGCGGCCGGGTCGGAATTGTTCCTGATCTCGGGGATGATCCCCGACACCATCTATTCGGCTACTGAAATGAAGCTTACGGAATGGATGGACAACGGCGGAACGGTGTTCTGGGCCGGTCCGGAGATCGGATTGTACGTCTCCCATACGGACGGTTACGACGAGGCGGATAACGGAAGGATCCTCAAGGACCATGTGAACGGCGGGATCCAGCAGGACATCAGGACGATGAGCGAACTCGGATATGTGACGGGTTTCTCGCTCAACAGACATCTTCAGTTCGGTCTCGAGAAGGACTATCCCGGTGCAGTCTGCCTGAGCACCTGCAGCGACGATTACTCATCGGCATCGGTGCTGAAATACTCCGCAGGAAGGATCTACATCGTCGGCGGGGACATCATGGATTCTGTGATAACGCACCACACGGCCCTCGCCGAGATCATCATCTGCGGCATCAACGAGAACACGGTGCTCAAATCCACAGAGACCTTCCACAAGGGCTACGGTGACACATCTGGCACATTCGATTGTCCGGTGGTCTCAGGGGATGTCGTCCTCCTCACCATCGGCAAACCTTACTCGTCCTGGGCAAGGGCCTATCCCGTCGCGTGACCGTTCCACGCGGAAACTTAAATAAACATAACGAAGATAACCAGCATCAGTCAGGTCCGCGGACAGCGATGCTTCCGGCGACCAAATAGGAGAATAACATACAATTCGAACTGATGAATTTCATCACAGTGATTGTCCTCGCATTCGCCATCGTCATGGTGATGGCGGGATTGTTCACCGCCTACTTCGGAAGCGGGAAGAGCAGGCTGTCAGGGATCATCATGCTCATCGTCGGTGTCGCCGTCGGTGTCATATGGGTGTTCCTCTGCAACGGATTCGGAAGCGACCCCATCATCGAGAACGTCGCAGTCCTCGATGTGTTCCTTGACGCATTGATCGATCTTATCGGTGTACTCATCGGAGCGATCGTCGCGGTCATCATCTTCCTGGTCGCGATCCTGAAGAGCTGAAACGGACCCTTCGGGGTCCTTCAAAACAATTTCATCTGATTCTATTCT
>JAFSYZ010000302.1 GCA_017455785.1 Candidatus Methanomethylophilaceae archaeon | reverse complement strand
CCATCACAGTTTCCGTAGATCCAAAGGATTGGGGTTGCTGAATAATCCTTCACAGATGCAGCATCGCTGTCATCTGCTCCATTTATTATAACGACCGCTCCGATCGCAGCTACCGCTGCAATCAATACGGCTGCAAGAATGAATGCGTATTTCGATAAATTCATCTTATCGGTTGAAATATACATTCAACTTATTTAACTAGTTGGATGATATATCCAACAATTTTACTGGTAACTATAATAATTGATGTATTATATCGTAATGAACAGAATGATTTCAACACAGTAGGGCCGTTAAGAACACACTAGACTCATGGGTCTGCGATCGTCCCCGTCACATCGTACTCATCACAGACGATATGCACACCGATCAATGTGCAATGATCCCCGACGTAGAACGTATAGTCCTTCCCATCCAGGGCAGCCGTCCAAATGTGCACATCTTTTCCATCGAATGTGCCTGTGCCACCGTCCTTGTAGATCGAATCCGGCAGCATCTTCTCGCTGGTATCGAATGCCATGTCGAAACGTGCGTCGATCTCCTTTGTGCCGGATAGCGAATAGTTCACGATGTACAGGTATTCGAGATCGCTTTCGGAAACGTATGATGAATGTCCCTGACCGGTACACGGTACACCTGACATCGTACCTTCGAATGTATAATCGTGCGAATGCTGATACGGATGAGGGGTCTTGGATTCAAGGGCCTGGAACATGACGAATGCACCTGCAGTGGCACCTATCATCAGGATCACAAGGACTATCGCAATCGCTGTGTTGTTCCTTCCGTTTGGCATGATTGTCTCACCGTTCATCTTAGTATTTAACGGCATTGAATCATATGTCGAATGGGGCATTTCAACCCATGAACTTACGGATGTCAAACTCTGAACGGATTATTCGCGACTGCTTTTACGTATGTCGAATGCTATAAATACACGTGATATATCGGGATGTCCAGAGGAATATAAATGGCACGTTTCCATGAGGCAGAGAGCAGGCTCCTGGACAAGACCGTCTGTATGAACTGCTACGCCACCAACCCTAAGAATGCGTCAAAGTGCCGCAAGTGCGGTTACAGCAACCTCAGGCCTAAAGCGAAAGAGAGCAGGAAGCAGTGAGCTTCCACCACAACCTTCTTCTTTTGCTTGAAGGCCTGTTCTCAAACCTTCAGCCAACGCGGTAGAGATACCGCTTGTCTGGCGTTACATTATTCACTTCATCCACGGTCGGTTTTTCGTTTTGTCCACAAGTCGTTTCCAAGCTGGTATAAAACGGTTCGCAGGTTCGTTCCGACTGGTCGTAGAACCCTAATCCACGTTGTTATATAGGTAGTATCTTTTAGTCCACCCTATCGAAATTGTTCATCCCCAGGGGAGAAGATTGGATGAAGATTCTGATAATAGACGACAACATCGCCATACAGGAGATCATCGGCGAGATACTGACAGAAGAGGGCCACGAGGTCAAGAAGGTAGGTGCGTACAGTACCGCACTGGACGTCATCGAGACGTTCCAACCCGATGCCCTGATCCTGGATTCGCAGATAGGTGAGCATGACGGTATCAAGCTTCTGGACGAATTGGATCCCGCTTCGGAGATAAAGGCGGTCGTCATCACGAAGAACAGGGACCTGAGTGTCAACAATCCGTTCGTCACAAGGGTCATACAGAAGCCATTCAAGAGTTCTGAGATCCTGGATGCCGTCAGGACGATAGACGAGATACTGGAGAACAGGCTTTTCAAAGAGAAGAAGTTCAAGTTCAAGCTCTTCTCAAAGAGTTCCGAACCCGAGAAGGCCGTAGAGGAGAAGGACGATCTCAATCTGAAGTTCGGAAGGTCGTATGTGGTCTTTGAAGAAGTGCCTTCGATGATATACAAGGTCGCTTCAAGTCTTGTCAAGTCATGCGATCTGATGGTCGTGACCACCGGTAAGGTGAAGGCCGTCAGCGACAGGTTCGAAGGCTATGACGTCAAAGTTGTAGGTATCTCCGCCAAGCAGAGATTGGGATACATGGAGATGACCAAGTTGGGTACGCTCACCAACATCATGAGCGAGTTCGTCAAGGAGAAGAACAAACCAACCATCATTTTCGACGATCTGGAGCAGATGATATCCATCAACGGGTTGAATTCCGTTCTGATGATGATACACCAGGTCATAACATCGGACACCGTCACGGTGGCTGTATCCATCGACAAGGGTACATTGACCGAGAAGGACAAGGAACTGTTTTTGAACGATATGGAAGAGTACGTTTACTGAGGGAGATTATGAAGATCGAGGCAGTATGGGCAAGGGAGGTACTCGACTCCAGGGGCAACCCCACGGTCGAGGCCGAGGTAACTGTAGGAGGACACAAGATCAGGGCCATAGCGCCTTCGGGAGCATCCACGGGTTCATGGGAGGCCCATGAGCTGCGTGACGGTGACAAGAGGTTCGGAGGGAAAGGTACTCTCACGGCCGTTAACAATGTACGCGGTGAGATCGCAAAGGCGATCATCGGCATGGACCCGACGGACCAGAGGGCGGTGGACCAGGCCATGATCGATCTGGATGGTACAGAGAACAAGAAGAGGCTCGGTGCCAACGCAATCATCGCCACTTCCCTGGCGGTCGCCAAGGCTGGTGCGATGGTGAACAATCTCCCGTTGTATCAGCACATCGGTGACAACGGCGTTACACTTCCAGTACCTATGCTGAACATCATCAACGGCGGTAAGCACGCCGGCGGTAACCTGAAGATACAGGAGTTCATGATCATACCCGCTGGAGCCAAGAATTTCAGCGACTGTCTGAGGATGTCCTCTGAAGTCTACATGTCACTGAAGTCCATACTGAAGAAGAAGTACGGTGTCGGTGCAATCAACCTCGGTGACGAGGGAGGATTCGCACCCCCGCTCGACACATCATCCGAAGCGATGGAGACAATACTCGGAGCGGTGTCCGATGCAGGTTATCAGCCCGGGAAGGATGTGTTCCTCGCTCTTGATGCGGCATCCAGCGAGTTCTACACCGATGGCGTGTACGATGTCGATGGATTGAAATTATCCGCAGGCGAACTCGCCGATCATTACACCAAACTCACCAAGGAGTTCCCGTTGATCAGTATCGAGGATCCGTTCTT
>JAFSYZ010000301.1 GCA_017455785.1 Candidatus Methanomethylophilaceae archaeon | reverse complement strand
GTCTGTAAGCATTCTTCTTATTGAACGATCTCTTCGGCTTGTCCTTGAGGGGTCCGAGGTATCCATATTCCACCAAAGCAGAATATCCATCTCCACCCATATCCACAAGAGGACCGCTGGATTCCAAGATGTCCTTGGTCACCGTCTTCTCATATCCATTGGACCTGTACCAATCGATCATCGCCATCATCACAGGCTCTGTCACGTGTACCTTGTCCCCATTGACCATCCATGCTATTTTGCCGGCGCGTGGATAGATTTTCGAGACAAGCGTGTCATAGAATGATCCTAGATCGTTGAAACATTCTCCATAAGTCAATTCTACCTTACGTGGTTGTGGTGCCATGTTTTTTCCCACCTTATAGGATATAAAAATGGGTTGGAAAATACTCAGCAGAGAGATTCCGCAGCCCTGATCTCGTCTATGATTGCCAACATCCCTGGGATGTTCTCCAATCCCTCCAACTGAGGTGTTATGTCAGTATCCACGACTATCGAAACTATCTCCTGTGGAGATATGTTTTTTTTTGCCAGACGTACGGTGCTCTCACCCTCACCGATATACTGGAACCCATTCTCCTCGAAGATGCTGATGATGTTGTCGACCTCCATCATGGAATCACTTCCTTCTGATTGTCCTGGGTTTCTTCGTTCTGGATGATTTGGAGAGGTATCTTTTCAGTTCGGTACGCGCAGCATCGTAGATCTGCCTGTGATCGTTGATGAATTCGTTCTTCTCGGACATTGCGTAGTAGATCCATTCTCCTGTATGAACATCGTCGGCACCGAGGAATTTCAAATCCTTGTCGAGTTGGACCGAATAAACACCGTTGACATCGACGTAAAAACATGGAACCCTCTCAAGTTTGTCCTCATCGAAGGTGGAACCTGTGCTGATGGTCACCCTGGGACCTATTGGTTTCTTGTTCATCGAATTGGCGTTCTTCCACTTCTTGATGCCAGGGATATCCCATCCGTACATCGAACCCAGGCGCATCATTCTTTCGATCTCCTCATCGACATGTATGCCGTACTCTTTGTTGAGCTCTTTAGGGTCCCTGTTCCTGAGTTCTTCGGAGGGAATGAAATATCCTTCCTCACCGTACTTCACGATGATCGTCTTACCGTCCACAAGATGTTTGGTGAAAATAAAATCAGGTAATGACCTCAAGTTATCACGATTCGATTCATCCCGAAGGGTTTAAAAAGCGGTTGGAAAAAACTCATTAAAAAAGGAAGGGGAGAATCCCCTTCAGAAGAAAGCGATTGTCACTCCGGCTATGGCGGCGAGAATCGCATATATGACGAGACCGATGGCGAATCCGACACCGACATTCTTGATCGTGGACATGTTCCTGGTCAGAAGCGATATAATCAGGACAAGGACCAGTACGATCAGCCCCAGGGTGAGACTGACCATCGTCAGCGTGGTCATTCCGGCGATCACA
Organism: Candidatus Methanomethylophilaceae archaeon; assembly: GCA_017455785.1. GTDB lineage: Archaea > Thermoplasmatota > Thermoplasmata > Methanomassiliicoccales > Methanomethylophilaceae > Methanarcanum. The sequence continues at coordinate 3,584 of JAFSYZ010000301.1, read as the reverse complement.
GCTCTTTGCATATCCCCTTTCACAAGGAAGTACAGCGTCAAGATCAGCGGGATGAGGACCAAGAGTCCGATCACCCCTAATGCTGTCAGCGCCGCTGTAGGATCCACGCTTGGCGAGGATTCGGCCAATGCCTGTAGAACAGCATATTCCGACATGCTTTTTCGACTGAATTTGATATAAAATAAGGTTGTAAAAAACTAAAGGAAAAATACACAGTTACACAATGGTCAAGAATCCAATACGCAAAACGATAGGTTATGAATTACTTAACTAACCGCACCTTTTCAATAGAGCCAGATGATTATTTAGATGGTCGTTCGGTTAGTTAGTTAGTAGAAATTGCGGGGAGGAAAAAGGGTAATGAAGGACTATTCAAAATATAAAATGGAGAGGGAGTGCGACCTCCCATCATCCTTTTCTCAGGATTTTTTTGTCTCTCTCGGCCAGATACTTGTCATACGGACAGTCATCATCGCAGTGGTCCCAATCAGTACAGGTCGAACAGGGGAACACAATGCAGCCGCACTTATGACACGTGGATACGCCATAAGTCTTGATCCTGAGATTGAGACCGCAGTTGGGGCACATCTCGGTAATCATCGCGTCAGGATACTCCTTCATGCCGCGTTTCACATCCGTCAGTGTCCTGACCTGGAATGGAATATCCATCGGCAGATTGTGACTCAATGATCTACTGCATATCGGACAGAACAATCTATTGCCGTCCATCGTCCATCCGACATGCCTGTTCGTAATGGCATCTACCAGTTCCTTCCTCGTCTTACCGCGAGGGATTGCTTCACGGCCACAGCTGTCGCATACGGCCCTCATCTCGTTTACTGTTCTTATTCCCATGATAGTCACCGGTTGGAGTCAATCCTCTCTCTCGAGGTACTTCGGATAGACGTCATAGAGCATCACGGCCTCGCCGTTCTTGATGTCCCATTCTTTACAATACCTGGAGAATATATTATCATACTGATCCATCTTCCACGGGATGGTGTCGGTACCGTAGTTGAGTATGATCAGGGCATCGAACTTATCGCCCCTCTTGTAGACGTCTATGGTGGAGTACACCTCATTATTCAGCTTGGAGATCTCCCTACGGATGGCGGTATCGGCGGAATCCTTCAGATAGGGGATGGGTTTCTTGGCATTGGACCTCATCTTAGGTCTGATCGCTTTCTTACCCTTCTTGGCCGCCGATGTGTAGAACTCCCCTACAGGCACGAAATCCGACCATTCCACACGGCCAGCGTGCCACCAGCATTTGGCATTCATCTTACCGTTCGTCAGCGTTACGCTGTTCGTGGACCCTTCCTCGACCAATGCCCTTCCGCGCTCCATCATCGTGGATTTGGTACCAGTATCGAACATCTCATATCCGTTGATCTGGAAGATCAGCATCCAATTCCTTGACTCCGTCATAAGCATCTCCTCTTGGTCTCTTGGATATACTCCATGTGGGATTCCTTCATCTTGATCTCCTCCCTGAGCCAGTATGCCATGTTGTCGATGAACTGCTTCAGCTCTCCCGTGTTGTAAGTATCGTAACGGGAATCCAGGGCCTCCAGTTCCTTGGCATCCTTCCACATCCTTTCGAGTATCTTGTGCATCGCCTTGAGCTCGGATAATCTCCTCTTATCCTCGGCGTCACTCATCTTTTCACCTTCTTCTTGGCGGGGGATTTCTTCTTAACAGCTGGTTTCTTAGCGACCTTCTTCTTCGAAGACGGTTTCTTCGCATCCGATCTCCACGGCTGGTTATGTCTGCGGTAATCCTTCAGATGCTGCTCGTAACCCTCCCTGGTAGGATTCTTCACATCGCGTTTGCCTGTCACCGCGTCGTAGCCCTGTATATAGTAGTGTGAGTTGTGATAGGCATCGAAATCTGGATCGGTGGCGAAATGTGACTTCATGTAATCCGCGGACACATTGTTGTAGTAGTACTGCGCGTTCCTCTCCGCATAGACATGCTTGGCGTTCTCGGGATTGAATCTAGAGACCCTCCCCTTGTCCTCCTTGATGTACCTCAGGGCATCGCTCTGCGATTCGAAGTCGTAATGTCCCCATCCCCATCTTCCGTTCGTCGGGTTGTATGCTACACCGACGGTGTAGGTCTTTCCCATCCTGATGATGGCGTTCAGATATCCCATGTAGTCCTGATAGAGCGCGACCACATCGTAGCCGTCCTTCGTCTTTTCCAGATACTTGTACTCAGCTGGTTTCATGGGATTTCCGACTTTATAGGATATAAAAATGGGTTGGAAAACACTCAATCATCACAACAACTGCTGGCATATTCGATGATGATAATGATTATAACAGACGCAAACATACTTCTTTATGGTACTATGAAACTGTTTGGAAAGATGCGCCGCTACAAGATCTACACCCCTGAAGAAATCGCTGAGATAGTCGGCCCGATAGCAGACGAATACGGTACTGGACGCATCTACCTCTTCGGCTCATACGGACGCGGGACAGCCGATAAGGACAGCGACATAGACATGGTAGTAGAACCTGGAAGAATCAAGAGTTACCTGATATTCACAAAATTCAACATGGATTTGGAAGAGGCTCTCGGTAAGAGTGTTGATTTGGTATCTGCAGGGTGTGACGAATCATTCCTTTCAAGGATAAGACAGGATATGGTGTATATCTATGGGTAAATATCACGACGATCTGTCAGATCGGGAAAACCTGGTCACAATAATTCAGGCCTGTGATACGATAAGGGACTACATCAGGGATATGGATGAGGACGATTTCAGAACGGACCAAAAGACAAGGGATGCCTGTCTTGCACAATGGATTGTCATAGGAGAACGTGTAGCCAAATTATCTGATAAGATAAAAGAAAAGAACTCTGACGTCCCGTGGAAACTCATAGTGGGTTTCAAGAATCGTGGTTCTCATTCATATGGTACCAGAAATTTTGATAACGATATGATGTGGCATACGGTCAAGGAAGATGCTACGTTCATACGTAAACGTTGTAACGAAATACTCAGGACCCTCTGATTCAGAACACACCTTCGTCTATCCTCTCGATCTGCTGTATGACCGTCTCCACCCTGTCGATGTTCAGATCGGTGTACTTACACTGCCATGCGCAGTGCTTCGGGGACCACCTGAACCCCTTGTTGTGCATAAGATGCAATATTCTGTCATTCGGCCTGTAATCGAATGCTATGCGGATATGCCCTTCCTCCTTATCATACGTGACCGTATAGCCGTCATGGAACGTCCTGCGGGCATCCCTCTTACCTGATGTGATCTCCGATCTCCTTTTCCTCAGGGCCTTGATCTGTAACGAAACCTCGGCGACATCCAGCGGACCTACGTTCTCCCTCTTGGCGTACAGTCTCTTCTCCGACGGAGAGAGGTTCCTGTAAGCAGAGCTCCATCTCCCCTTCCTGAGAGCCGTGTTGACCTTCTTCCACGATTCGTTCTTCACCTCCAATTTGGAGATCTCCGCATCCAGCTTATCCGCTGCGCTCTGGGTACGGGGTCCGTCAGGACGTCCCACCTCGTCCACGAGTCTGCGCATGGTCTCCATATCCCTCCTGGAATCCGTGAGCT
>JAFSYZ010000300.1 GCA_017455785.1 Candidatus Methanomethylophilaceae archaeon | reverse complement strand
CCTGAAGTGAACAGAGGATCTCTGTAACAATGCATCCGAGACCGAATCCGAAGACGAATAGGGTGATAGCGAACTGTGTCTCACCCTGATCGATGAGGAAATGCGCTGCGACCAATGATATCGTCACCAGGACCGCACCCACGGTCACCCATGGTCTGATACCGTTCTTGAACACCAAACGGGATCCGAGTATCGAGGGGCCTGCGGCTCCGAGTATAAGGAAGACGAACATGAAGCTCGCCTTGTAGATGTCGAAGTCGTAGTGCATCAGGTACAGCTTGAAGAAGTACTGTATCAATCCTAATCCGCACAGACTGAACATGAACATCAGGATGATGAGCCTCTTCTCGAACCATGTGATCCATACCGGGATGACAGGACCGTGGCATCTCCATGCATTCTTCATCGTGGTGAACAACAGAAGTATGATGATGATCACGATGATTATGGAAGGCCAGCTTATCAGATCGAAATCAACGTTGACCATCTGAGTGTACAGGGCCGCGAATCCGAACAGCAGAGTCACGAACAGCATCGATGCAGGGTTGGAATCCACTTTCTCCGAAGTCTGCTCGGGAAGATATCTCCACGCCAACATGAATCCAATATAGGTCAGGATGGAAAGAACAACGAATCCCATCCTCCAGTTGAAGTTGCTGGTGAAGAAGTATCCGACCGCGGTTCCGAACAATGAACCGAATGCGAAGGATGCTGTCATCAGTTCGTGACATTTTCCTCTTTTCTTGGACTCGTAATACTTACCGACGGACGTGAACGCCAACGCCAGGATGAGTCCTCCGCCGATACCCTGTATCACCCTGAACAGGATCAGCATCTCCACGGATATGGACAGCATGCAGAGCATCGAACCTATAATGAAGAAGAAAGGTCCGTAAGGAAGCATACGACGTGTTCCGAACATATCTATGAGCTTTCCGCCCAACGGGATCATGGCGACCTCCGCGATGATGTAAGCGGGCACTATCCTGTCTATATTGGAGGATGGCGGAAGGTCTGCGACGGACCATGCCATTCCGAACCTCATGAAGATCCATCCTGATGCGGCGGCGAACAGACAGAGTGCGATACCCCACATGGCGACCGCACGCTTCAACTCGTAATCAGACATGCCCATCATATCAAACGCCTCCTTATCGCAACGAGAGTGAGTATCGATATGACGATTCCTATCCCTGCGATTATAGCATAATCCTGCGGCATGATGAACGGCGCATCCTCATCGTAGAAGATCGCCTCATCCACTATCTCGAATACATTCTCGCACTTGGCCTTGGTCACGGGATCGGCTGAGAGATCCTCCACATCGATCTTGTCCAGACCGATGAGCGCGAGTGCGATCTCTATTGCGATCCTCCTCTCATCCGGCAGGATGTAAGAGGGGATCAGGAGCAGGATGTCCGAGAAATCCAAGGTATATGCGCCGGTCGACAGTTTGAAGGCTGTCATCTCACCGCCCTCACGCGGTATGGTGAATTCCACATACTCGTGCAGTTTTTCATCCACTATCGGATGTGCACTCATCTTCGCCAGGATGTCGACGTTCTGCATGTTCATGCTGGCAAGCGATCTGAGTGTCTGCAGGAGGTCCACCATCCTGTTGCTCGACCTCAGGATACTCAAAATCAGTTCAGGCAGATTCTTATTGAAATCCGCCTCGGGACCGATGGCGGCTATCAGACTACCCCAGATGGTATCGGCCAGATCCGATGATACTATCAACTGGTCTATGTGAAGAACACCCGTGGTATCCAGTTCCCAGATGAGTTCATCGTTCAGCATCTTGAATCCGGTGAAATCCAGATCCAGTTCCGGGTCCAGATAGAAGTTACCTCCGGTTTTCTTGTTCTCATATCCTATGGTGACGTATTCCTCCAGATTCTCATCATTCTCATAGGTGAATTGGAAGTTACCGTTCGTATCCTCATCCATCATGATCTTCACGGACACGTCTATGTGGGTTATCTCCCCTGTCTCCATATCGATATGGCTGTACAGGTTGACATCCGCGAACAACCCGATGATAGTGTCAAGGTTCACGGTACGGTCTGTCTTTGCGTATTCGATGAAAACTCTATCCATGAAATCGAAGAAGTCCTCGCCTTCTTCCTTGTAGTATGTTCCGGCATCAGGGAACTTACCGTACGCCGTAATAAGCAGGAAAAGCTTGACATATGCTGAGTAATGGTCATGGACGACCATCTCGTTTCCTTCGATTGTTGTATCCCTCATTATGGCGAATTCGGATTCCATATCAGTAGAGAGATCGATATGATATTCCTTGACCTGTTTGTTGAATTCATCCACCAGTTCCTCGATGGATTTTCCTACCAAACTCTTCACGAACTCGTCGATCTCGCCATAGGTGAGCGAATAATGCGCACCGTACTCCGCTTTGTATTCCGGTTCGGAAGCGGATGATGACGGTATAAGAACAACTATCCCTGTGGATACCATTAACAAAGACAAGACGATAGCCATGGACCTGACGAACGTCGGATTCATGGATGGTTAAGGGGTGGTAAACAATATATAATATTGCCATCGGAAAACGACGATTGTACGCCACAATTCAGAGTAAAACGCCAACCATTTAATTAAGTTAGAAGATACGAGTGCATGGAGTTCCAAGTCCCACCGTCATTGAGCATCTACGGCAACGAGAAAATAGCGAAGGATTTCCTTTCCAGGATATGGGGGAAACGCGGGGTGTTCACATGCACCGTCGCGAACACATTGACATCCACCATACCAGGGATCTCGGATGCAGGGGACACACCGGAACTCACATTGTTCACTGGTCCTGCGGATGCTGAACTCCTGTCATGCGGACATACGATCTGCATGAAGGGCATACCTATCAACCCTGGAGGAATACCGACCCCCGCGACATTGACGATGGCCGCACTGGAACTTTCCGATATGCCTTGCTATATCATAGATGCAGGATGCAAGGTCGAACCTCAGATACCATGTTTCAAGGTAGGGGGCACCTATGGTGAGAGGATCGATACAGGACATGCCTTGAAGGATGTCAAAGAGGTGTTCGAGAAGGGAGTGATGCTTGGAAGGATACTCGCAAGGGGCAACGACTTCCTGGTCGTCAGCGAATCCTGCGCAGGCGGTACGACCACGGCCCTGGCGGTCATGATGGCCATAGGCGTGTTGGAAGAGAACATAGTCAGCAGCAGCTCGCCCAAGAACCCGAAGACACTGAAGACGGACCTTGTCATGAAGGCATTCGAGATCGCAGGCATACAGAAGGGCGAACTGAAGGACGACCCTATGAAAGCGATGGAACTCTTCGGAGACCCCATGATGCCCGTGAATGTAGGTATGATCATCGGGGCATCGGAGACCGTACCGGTCATAGTGGGCGGAGGCACACAGATGTCCGCAGTTATTGCATGCGCTTACAAGCTGAAGCCTGAGATTGTGGGCAACGTCATCCACGGTACGACGAGATGGCTCGTAAACGACAAGAACTCCGATGTATCGAAGAT
>JAFSYZ010000299.1 GCA_017455785.1 Candidatus Methanomethylophilaceae archaeon | reverse complement strand
CGTACATATCGTCGGACATGCTGTCCTTCCTCCTCGTTCCCTTGAACTTGGGCTTGAGCATCGGATTGTGCGCAAGGCACAGATCCACCGCAGGGTTATCGATGAACAGCAGCAGCTGACGCAGAGCGTTGATCTCGTACACCAGGTCCGCAGTGCTCACCAGGGTCTTGCAGTAGAGTATGTACTCGTGGTCCTCCTTCCTGAAGTGTATGCGGTTGCCATCCTGGTCGCTGCACTCGAGATTTCCATCCTGGACGAGGGAATAGACCTCCTGGACGGGCCTACTAACATCGCAAGTGAGACGAATGCAAGGGAAACGAAAGCAAGAATGAGCAATACACGGGAAGCATTCATGATTTCTCGGTTCGCCTCACGTGTTGTTGAGATAAAACCATATTGGCCCCTGAAAGAGCAGGTAGGAGTGATCTATGAGGGGTCGGATCATCTGTTGGAGAGGGTCACGAGGTGACCCTAGTCCTCAGTTGTCCTCTGTGATACCGGCAGCGACACCTGTGACGGCACCTAGACCGAATATACTGAGTCCCGTTCCGGCTATGACAGGCCTCAACGCTTTTGAGAACAATGGGGCGCTCAGACCGATTGCCAGTCCTCCGATCACCATAGTAATGGCGACCGTGCTGAGAATCTGGGACCAATTGGATCCGCCATCGTAACTGAGTTCGTCTTCATTCATATCAACATAGTTCGAAGGCATTTTCATCATGTTAGCGCACATTCAATCTTCCCTCCTTGGTTCGATAGTAGATTTTTATGTCAGTTCTGGTTTTTACGTGAATTCGGCACTTCTTTCTGAATTATTGCCTATCGGCCAAAGCTCACGCTGCTGATTGCACGGATCCGCATAGGCGATCAATGGATCAGATGGTCCGGGTCTATCCCAAGGGCTTCGACATACTCCAGGAACTCATCTGTGAGTGCGCTCGGCCCTCTGAACGACTCACAGTCGTTCAGACGGTCGTGCTCCAGTATCAGGGTCATGAACCTGTCCGATATGCCGGTGGCCGTGATGTTGAAGCCCTTCTCCTTCAGGACGTGGTCCATCACTCCGGTCAGCATCGTCCCCAACGATATGATAAACATCATCGCGTTCTCCCTGGAGGGCCTGTGGATGTACACCCTCGACATGTGCATCCCGTCCTTCATCAGCCTGAAGGCGTGCTCTATACGATACTGACCCAGATACGACAGCAGCACTGTGTCCGCAGTGGCACCGTGCCTGATGTTATCGGCATCATCATCGGTCCTTGGAAGATTGGTCACCAATACCCTCACACCGCGGTCCTGGGAGAGGGCCTTGGCCCTCTCCTCGTTGAACTCCAATTGGATGTTCACCCTGAACTCCGTCTTGGTCATGGGCTTCTCATCCTTCCTCGGCCTTCCCCTGTGCCCGTAGCCCCTGCTTATCTCTACGCTGTCCATCGACCAGATGACATCGTATGCCGATTCACCGTTGATCGCGAGGGCATCGTCCAATGCCCTCTTCGCATCGATCTCGCAATTGAACGTCCTCGATGAGAAACGGTCGAAGATCGCTTTGGACTCCTTCATACCCTGGTCGCGGAGATACTCGATTCCCGCAGAGATATCATCGGTGGTCCTGTATGCGATGAATCTCAGCATCCTTCCGTCCACCTCGGCATCCGTGTCATACAGTTCCCACCCGTCCCTGACAAGGGACGGGTCCATGATGCCGTTCTTTACCGAATATACGATCCTGTCTCTCGCATTCTGCCCGAACCTGTCCGGACACTTGGCGATGAATCCGAATCCTTCGGATTGCATCATATCCACCAGCGGTCCGGTGGCGATCTTGCAATCCGCTATGACGGTGGATTCTCTTGGATCCACCTTCCCGGAAAGGAACTCCAACGCTCCCTTATCCATTACGGAATCGGCGGTGGCACCGTCATATGGACATTCGTAGCACAGCACCGAGTTCTCATCGGTCACCGAAAGAAGAGAATACACCAGCTTGTCGTTGCGGCCATCCTTCGCATGGCCGCACCGTTCCGGTACCGCAGCGCCGATGATGTCCGCATCCTTGTACGCGGCGTTGATGGTGAAGTTCGTGGAATCGATATTGAACACGTTCGATGTCAATCCGTAGAAATCGCACAGCACGGAATAGCATTCGTACGTCAGTCCGGGAAGATCCTTTTCGAACAGCCTGTCCAGATTCCTGGAGAACGCCCTCCCTCCCAATGCCGGCAGGTCCACTTTCTCTCCGAAGAGGAGGTCGACCGGTGCGGACAGATAGGGATTCGATACGTTATACAGCGAGTTCTTTCTCATCGTACCGATCATGTTCCCCAGCAGCGCCTTGACGGCGTTGCCCGGTGTCAATTTCTGTCTCGTATCGATGGCGAATCTGGAATCTATCAATTCCCTCAGGCCCGTCTGTTCGAACAGCGCCATGGCCAGGGCTGCAGGTGCCTGTATGCCAACGTACTCCCTGTCCTCTTGCCTTCTGAGCGCCATCCGTGCAGATCCTCGATTCACAAGCCCGATAATCCGCAGCGGTACGCTCCGATGTTTGAATTTTAGCGATTATAGTCGAGCTTTGCTCGACATATTTCGCTAAAATTTTAAATAGGTTACGGACGATATGATCTGTGGTACGCTGATACATCAGCGGCAGCTTTCTCCGACGGTCTGAGAACACACCGAAACCATCCATTCCGCGGCAGAAAATACGCAGGATCTCAAGAAAACCGGGCCAATTAATGCCCGGAAAAATAATTACTCGGAAGTGCCGAATTCACGTTTTATCATTGCAGAGTATTTATCGGCGGAACCATAAGCAACTCTTCTCTTCGCCCTCATTTTCTTTCTGAATTTCTCAAATGACGATTTGAATTCGCTGTCTTTCCTGACATTTGACAGTTCGTGATCAACATGCCCGCTGTATACCACAGTGTCTATGTGTCTGGCACTTTTGATAACATCATGATCCGAAGTCTTTTTGATATGTTCCGACCAGAGATTTGTATCGGGCAGTATGCGTTCCCTCAATCTACGCCGCATTTTCTTGTTTATCGCATTTTTCTTCCTCTTTTTCTTTATCCGTTTTTCTGTCAATCCACGCCTGGACACGTATTGGAGAACAAGGTCCTTCATTTCTTCGATCCGATCCTTCTTGTTTTTGATACAAGTGATTTGAAAGTACGCTTACTTGAGCTCTTTTTCTTGTTAGAACGTGTCAGAGAGAACAGGGTTGCTTGTTTCGTACCCTTTCCGGTGGGCGTTTTCGGAATGTCCGATGAGGATCTGCTTTTTGGCCTATGGCCTTCTCCACGAGCTCTCTTCAGAGTCTCCTCCGCTGCCTTCTCATATGATTTGTCCTGTCTGGTTATCGACTTTATGGCCATCTCACCATTGGATCTGTATCTCAAACGGGATATGTTGGTCTTCGACCAATTGTCCTCCACGGATCTGATGGCATCCTTCTCCTTCAGAGGCCTGTTCGTACCATATGTCATTATGGAATAGTCCTCTCTGGCCATCTCCACCATCTCGCTATATGTTGGGTTCCTCCAGCGTTTGGTCTTTTTGTCGAATACAGGGACGTGCTCATAATATCCGCAATTCTGATCGGGCTCGCGGGATCTCGCCATCTCCTCCGCCACGGTGCATGATTCCTCGACATTCACTTGGGGATTCGACTTGGTGACGGCTGTTTTCCTGCTATCATCGATATGGCGCATCATATGTGTGGTCTCATGTGCCGCAGTCTTATGGTCCATCCCCACCTTACGATCTAGGTTGATCTCGTTCGTTCCGGGGTAATGTTCTCCTGCCACTCCTGATTTCAGAGGCCTTGCCGTATAGACCGCACCGGATGCGGCTATCTTCTTCCTCTCATCATGACTGTTGGTCTGGTCGATGAGCTGGCTCATCTTATCCGCTTCGACATCGAGGCCGCGGAATTTCACGCCGTTCCTGACCTTGATGTCACCGGGAGTGTCGATTCCCGAGATGTCATATTTGGCCGGACGGTCCCACCACGCGGCCGCCTGTTCCGGCGTGACCTTGGATGGCAGCACAACGTTCGCGTGATCGTTGTAATCCTTGAACAGATTGCGCTTCTTCCTTCTCGGTTCAACGCCCGCATAAACGTTGTTGAATCTATTCAGCAGAGCTGTCTCAGGCACATACCCGTCCTTGTCGACAGGGATGTCGTACGTCCTTCCGCTGACTGATACCCTCTTAGTTCCTACGGCCTTTCCCATTCCTATTCACCCGCGCCTTCTTATTGCCCATCGTGATGCTGTAGAACTTCACCGAGAATCCGGCTCCGCCGTTCTGCTTGCGGGCCTGTGTTTTTGCGTCCATCTTCCGTATCCTTGCCGCCTCCCTCTCATTGCAGAGTCTTTTACGTTCGGCGGCGGCCT
>JAFSYZ010000298.1 GCA_017455785.1 Candidatus Methanomethylophilaceae archaeon | reverse complement strand
AGATAATAATAGCAGAACAGTGATCGAAAGATCAGACAGGCCGGTACTGAGAACGGCCTGTCTTTAAACAGTTTCACAGCACCATGCTTACATCCTCCAGCCACTTCACAGCCTCATCCGCCTACGGGAAGGATTCCAGCTTCTTCTTCAGTTCTTCGGCATAATCTTCCTTCTTGGTACAGAAGTTAACCATCCCCTGTGTCATTCTTACGATCTGTGTGAACAATGCGTAATCGAGGACGTAGTCGGGCATGTCCTCCCTGTCCAGCATCTTGGACATCACGATCACATGCATCAGTGTGCTCCCGTATCCTACTGAACCGGTGCCTTCGTTCTTCATCCACACAAGGATGAGGTTCTCGTCCTTCTTCACGTACCCCGCATCGATCAGCCTCTGGTAAGAGTCCAGCAGATGCTTGTGCTCACCGGCCGGGGACATTGTGATGTTCCTGGACCTCTTCAGGTATGTGTACTGATGTTCGTTCACGAACTGTTCCGATGTGACATATCTGCAGAACTCCTCTGAGTATTTCGCACTGTCATCGCTTTTGATCTTGGCGAAGATGGTCTCAGCTAACGATTGCATCACACCCTCGGGTGCGTCCTTAAGGTAATCCGCCACATGGAACTCTGCGCTCCTGTACATCCTCGTCCAGGAGACTTTCAGGTCCCTGTACGGTGCGAAATCACAATCTACGGGGCAAGATTGGACGAAGGGTGTAGAATGACACCTATGGGTAAGTGACCGATCATATCATCATCACGAATCCATGGTCGTAATGCCACTGAAAAACTATTACTATCATCCATTCTTTACAAACAGTGTGGACAGGTACAACAGCATCCTATGGAGGACCCACGACAGGAAGAATGTGCTCCTTCTACATCTGAGGAACCATCATTTCGATATCGCCAGACACTGGCATGAGGTCCAGAACATATGTGCCGTCCTGCCGATCATACTGATCGTCATCATGTATGCCACATACTACTATCTCGACATCAGGGAGATAGACGTGGCCGACCTGAGATCCGTCTCAGTCGGTCTGACCATGATGTTCACCGGACTCATCGCATTGATCTCCTTGAAGATCAACAAGGAGAAGGGACTATCCGACAGGTACAGGGAACTGTACGACTGCAACGTATTCGGACTGAATAAGGACATCTTCATGGTCGACCTGTCCGATGTCGATGTCGATAGGGATGAGCTTGAAAGGAGATGCTTCGACAGAGGACTCGGACGTCCATCTTCCCAGTTCTCCGCATGGTACAACGAAGTATTCTCTGACAGCAGGGCCGCCAACATCATAGGGTGCGAAGTACAGAACATATCGTTCTCACGCGATCTGTACTTCTACGTCGAGAGACTGTATACCAAGATATTCGCAGTCTCCATAGTTATCATATTGATCGTTTGCACCATATTTGCCTTCGCGGAAGGCATCTTCTCAGTCATACCTATTATCGGTGCCGTCGCCCCCAAGATGTATCTCCTCTACAAGACCATCCGCAAATCGCATGACATCTGGACCAGCCATCAGAAGGTCATGGACAATCTTGTGAATAATAAGGATACATTCATCAACGCCACCGATCCCGAGCTGAGGATGATGCAGAACCATATGTTCCGCGCAAGAGCGGATGACATATTCATCCCCAGGAGGATCTACCGCAATCACGTCAAGACGATGCACGACCATTCCAAGTTCTGGTACGAGTTCGACAGGTTGTATAACGAAGGACTGGACATGAGATCACCATCCAAAGCTGAGGACATCATGGTCGTCAGCAGGGATTACGATAGCGACTCCGACGGAGGATATGTGATGCTGTCCGACATCCAGGCCAAGACAAGGGAGATGATGTCCTCGGTCCACAGGATATTCACCGAAGCGGAGCCTCCTATCAGATATTTCACCGACGGCGGTACACTGATCGATATAGAACGTCCCGAACATCCGGTGTTCTGGGACGATGACATCGACATATGCATCCACTATGACGATCTTGAACGTGCCAAATCATTACTTAAGGAGAAACTGCCACAGGATTGCGTAATACAGGATGAGAACGATCCGTATTTCATCCCCTATGCGTGCAAGTTCAGGGTCAGAGACCGTCATTCCATCGTCGATGAGATGGACAACTCCATCCACCGGTATTTCGGACAGGGGCTGAGAGGTGTGTTCATAGACGTATACGGCACGATCCCGCCGTTATCCGATTCCCATAAAGAAAAAAGATACCGCGACAGGATGAGAAGGTCCTACGAGAGGATGACGAAGCTAGAGGCGGAGATCTACCGTGACACACCGCCGTCTTCCTACGGATCCGACGTACCGCTGGAACGCAGGAGGTCGTTGGAGAAGAATCTCTCGCTCTATCTGAAGGAGAAGAATTTTTATCTCAGAATGGAACGGGAGTACGATTCCATTACCGACAGGGATGCCAGCAGGATGGGTTACATGATATCATACACCTGCGACGGACCCGGTCTGCCGTACTACAGGAAAGAGGATGTCGTGCCCGAAAAGTATCATACGGTGGAATGGAACGGTATTACCCTGAACATCCCCGACAATCCGGAAGCCATACTGGAGGCGTTCTACGGGAAGGATTGGAATCAGCCCACTGACGGATACAGGACCGTCCTGAAGCACATCTCCACGTATGACGAAGCCGGGTCGAGATGACGGATGTGTGACGGCCTCCTTTTATTT